>AEPR01000246.1 GCA_000195205.2 Oxalobacteraceae bacterium IMCC9480
CTGTCAACAGACGCAAGGTACATGGGGTTGGCCGCATGCGCAGTGTCAGGACGTAGTCAAGGGTTGCATCGAGCGCCTCATGGCGTTCAGATGCTTCGCCAAACCGTTCAGCGATCAAGTAATTGTTCATGCAGGGAGCAACGACTTCGAACATCGGGCTCCCTATGACATTGTCTCGATCAAGTCCTGCCCATCGCGCTTCAGGAGCGTTATAAATGCAAATCACCCCCTCGCCATCGAAACCGATAACACCGAAGGGCAATTTATCAAGATCTGCACTTGACAACGATACAAGTATTGCAAATAAATTAAGATTATCAAATTCTATCTCAAGTGGTGCTCGATTTAGCATAAGTATCCTGAAATTAAGGCTGCGTGGATGGGCCGTCAAATTTAGTTGATGTGTTACGAGATGTTGCTAAATAAACTCATCATATTCTAAGTTCGGTTGATATCGCCGATGCTCCAATTTTCAGCACGAATGTGCGCGATCAATTGTTTCAATTCACCATCGAGTCTACGATCGCTGGTTAAAAACGGAATCATAGCTTCCAACTCGATGCTCATGGCACAGCACGGTCCATCTTTCAATGCCGCGCCTTTCATCGTGCGAAGCGCAACGCCTTGACGCACCGCGATGAGGAGCGCGGCGGCGACTTGTTCGGTGAGTTCGATAATGCGCAGGCAGTCGCGTGCGGCTATCGTTCCCATGCTGACTTTGTCCTGGTTATGACACTCGGTCGAGCGCGAGAAGACCGACGCCGGCATAGTGAGCTTGAGTGCTTCTGCAGTCCAGGCTGAAACACTGATCTGCAACGCCTTCAGACCATGACTGATTGCCAGATGCGGTGCTTCTGCGCCTGAAAGATTCGCCGACAGTCCATTGTTGTAACGCGTGTCCACCAGCAGTGCCATCTGTCTGTCCATCAAATCGGCGAGGTTGGCAATCGCGTTTTTCATCGAGTCCATCGCGAATGCGATGTGCCCGCCATAAAAATGGCCTCCGTGGAGTACCCGTCCACTCTCGACATCAACGAGCGGGTTATCATTGGCGCTATTTAATTCGTTTTCGACATCACGTTTGATCCACGGCATGGCATCGACCAATACGCCGATGACATGTGGCGCGCACCGAATAGAATAGCGATCCTGCAACCGACGGCTGTTGCGCATCTCGCCGCCAGATCGGATGTTAAGGTCATCCCGGATCCATTCGGCTACCTGCTGCATTCCAGCATGTGGCTTTGCTGAAAAAAGTGTCTCATCGAAGTGCTCTAGGTTTGCATCGAGCGCAAAGGCGCAAAATGCTGTGATGCGGGCGCAAAGACGCGCGAGATATTCAGCGCGCCGTTAAGCCAAGCACGCCAGGCCGGTCATTGCGGCAGTGCCATTCATGATTGCTAGCCCTTCTTTTGGGCGAAGCACAAGGGGCGAAATGCCCCCTAGACGCAGCGCCACATCGGCTTGCATTTCCTCTCCGTTCCACAAAACCTCCCTTTCGCCACACAAAACGGCAGCTAAATAGGACAGCGGCGTCAGATCGCCGCTCGCGCCAACCGATCCCTCCGATGGCATCACTGGAACGATATCCGCTCTCAGTAATGCAGTCAGTGTTTCAAGCAGATTCACACTGACTCCGGACCAGCCCTTGCAAAGCGACGTGAGTCGTGCAACGACAATTGCGCGGCATTCAACAGCATCGAAATTTTTGCCTAGTCCGCAGCCGTGGTAGGTGTACAACTGTCTAGGTAACGCTGCGACTAGCGCCGCGGGAATATCAACTTCGCAAGAGTCTCCGTATCCTGTTGTTACACCGTAAATAACTCCATCCTGTGCCAGAATTTGTTCGACGAGATCGGCTCCAGCTTGAACCCGATCCCGAAAGGCTTTAGCAGGGTCCAGCGTAACGCGAACTCTCTTATGAGCCACGGCAACGACGTCGTTGATCGTCACGGCAGACATGCTGAAGCTGATCTCGCCAGATGTTCTATAAGGAATCGCGTTCATCAGTGCCTAGTATTAGGTTTTTCAAAAGATTCATCAATCTGCCCATAGTTAAACCGACCTGAAGTTTGTAACCATGCCGAAAATGATGGTCCTGCCTGTCTACACATGAGCTCAGAAGCCGTCAATTAACCAGTCGCATGGCTTGCCCATAGCATTAATCGGTATGGCAGATCCAAACGTCAGTGCTTTCGGTCGTTGCGCGACGGGCAGCGTTGCGTCAATCCAGCAGCGCACCTCTTCGATCGCGGCACCGGTATCTTGGGCTAGCGCCGCAAGCACCACGTATGCCTTAAGCCGGCTGCCTTCGTCAGGACGCATCAATCTCACCTGCGCGTCTGCTACGAACTGGTGCTGCTTCAACAAGTCGGCTACGTACGCTGGAAACACGTTGATGCCGCCGACTTGTACTGCTGCATCATGGCGCGCAGCGACCGTAAAATGCCGGTCGTCGAACCAGTCAAGTCGGTCCGGCATGATGACACTTGTCAAAACATTCCCTGTCGTTACCCGATTCAGCTGTTGGAGACTGTGCGGATCGCGCGACCAGAAGGGAAACAAGCCGTAGCCCGCACCCGACTCGGCGCGCCAGCCAATCCCGCCAGTTTCGGATGAACCATAGATCTGTACGAATCGACCTAGACCTGAGGTAGCAAGTGCGTGGCTTACCTCGGCGGGGCATGGACCAGTTGACGTCACGCCTGTAACGCCTGCGGCATACCGCATGCCCGAGTGGAGGGACGCGCGCCAAAACTCCGGATGGCCGACGACCAAGTCGCCCGGTTCCGTGACGCCTGGCAGGACCGACGGCAGGCGCGTACGCAAGTCGATGACGGACAGCGGGTCCAAGCGTAGCATTCTCGGTAAGAGAATAGTGAACAGGAAGCCATAAATATGATGTGACGGTACTGCAAAGTAGAGCCGCTTCGCCCCTTGGAAAAGCTCTGCCAAAAAAGCTACTTCCTGCAAAAGCCCTACCAGCTCGTGGGGGCAGGTCTTTGGCATGCCCGTGGTGCCTGAGGTGACGAAACTTATCGTCTCCGAATGAATGTCTAGGCTATCGGCTGCGATATCGCACCAATCGCTAATCCTGCACCGCGTCAGCAGGTAATCTTCAATCCCGGCTTCATGCATATGAAGCGACTCCGCCAGCGCAGTGGCAAGTTGCATCAATTCTAGGGAGTCCGCGCCTAGGTCTTGATCGATTGTTAATGTGTCCGGCCATGAGGCACTGAGCAACCGTACTGCACCGGGACGCAACCGCCTGAGTTCGCCAGTAATCAGATCAACAACGAACCGCTTAAGCAGACCTCGATCCGTCCACCAAAATCTATCTGAATCCTTAAACATCAAAGCCGCTTCACAAATATCCAATAGAAAGCACTGCTGATCGACTTTTTAATATGAATTTTTACCTTGGTCGTAGCCATTTTATAATCGAAAATATATTCGAACATCGTGTTTAGATCTCCAGATTTCACACCAGCATCAAAAGCGCCTAGAAACTTAGGCGTGCTGATACGACGGGCGACTTCAGCGAAGAAATTTCCCCAATGACCGATGCCGCGTCTTGGTCAGAGCTTCCGGCTTCAGCTGCGTTCTACTTAAGTATTTCCCCCTATTCATCGAGTTCGATTGCACCAAATGCTAGGTCGTTAATTTGACTTGCCATCATTTTACCCATGACGTTTTCGATATCACCCTTGCAAAACGCAATGGTATTCATACTTACTGACGACATTTTCAGTCTCCAAAATCTTTTTGCTGTTTATCGCTATCGTTTATTGCTACTAATAATCAAAAATTATAACTTAGATTGCAGATACAAGGCGTTGGTGCACTTCAAATCTGGGAAGGGTCAGATGTTACGATGCGAGTCAATATTTGCAGAGTCATTCCGATGCCAAACAAGCACAACACCGACCGC
>AEPR01000245.1 GCA_000195205.2 Oxalobacteraceae bacterium IMCC9480
ATCAACTCAAATGCTGCCTATTGTGCGAAGAGTGGGCGCATCGGCCAACTAATCCTTTAAAATTGGAACCGATTATAACCCTCTCTTTTTAAAAAGAATTCACCGTCATGCGCGCCTCCCGATTTTTTATTTCCACCCTTAAAGAAGCTCCTGCCGACGCCGAAATCGTCAGTCATCAACTGATGATGCGAGCCGGTATGATCAAGCGCCTCGGTTCCGGAATCTATACCTACATGCCGATGGGACTGCGCGTGATCCGCAAGGTCGAAGCCATCGTGCGCGAAGAAATGAACCGTGCCGGCGCAGTCGAATTGCTGATGCCGGTCGTGCAACCGGCCGAGCTGTGGCAGGAAACGGGTCGCTGGCAGGAATACGGTGCCGAACTGATGCGCGTGAAAGACCGCCATGGCCGCGATTTCATCATCCAGCCGACCTCCGAAGAAGTCATCACCGACATCGCCCGCACCGAGATCAAGTCGTACCGCCAGTTGCCGGTCAATTTTTATCACGTGCAGACCAAGTTCCGCGATGAGCGCCGGCCCCGTTTCGGCCTGATGCGCGGTCGCGAATTCACGATGAAAGATGCCTATTCATTCGACCGCGATCCGGCCGGCATGAAGCAGTCGTACCAGATCATGTTCGATGCCTATGTGCGGATCTTCACACGCTTCGGCCTGGGTTTCCGTCCGGTGGCAGCCGACAACGGTGCCATCGGTGGTTCCGGTTCGCATGAATTCCATGTCATTGCCGATACCGGCGAAGACGCCATCGTCTATTGCCCGACTTCCGATTACGCCGCCAACATGGAAGCCGCCGAAGCCGCGCCCATCTCCACGCCGCGCGCTGCGCCGGCACAGGAACTGGTCAAGACAGCGACCCCCGGCAAAGCCAAGTGCGAAGACGTCGCTGCACTGCTGGCAGTGCCGCTGCAACAGACCGTGAAATCGCTGGTCCTGACGGTCGATACCGAAACTGACGGTGTCATCGTCGACAAGCAAGTCTGGCTTCTGCTGCTGCGCGGCGACCATGACCTCAATGAAATCAAGGCCGGCAAGGTGCCCGGTCTGGCCGGTTACCGCTTCTCGACCGAAGCCGAAATCATCGAATACTTCGGCACGCCACCCGGCTATCTCGGTCCGATTAATACCGTCAAGCCGGTGCATGTCGTGGCTGATTTCAGCGTCGCCCACATGAGCGATTTTATTTGCGGTGCGAATGCGGTCGACTTCCATTTCACCGGTGTCAACTGGGGCCGGGATTTGCCGGAGCCGGTCAGTTTCGATCTGCGCAACGTCGTTGCCGGCGATGCCTCGCCGGACGGCAAGGGTGTGCTGGCGATTCAGCGCGGTATCGAAGTCGGTCACGTATTCCAGTTGGGCACACGCTATTCGGAAGACATGAAAGCGACTTTCCTCGATGAAAACGGCAAGCCGCAATTGCTGCAGATGGGCTGCTACGGCATCGGCGTCACACGCATTCTGGGTGCTGCCATCGAACAGAATTTCGATGACAAGGGCATCATCTGGCCGGTCTCGATCGCGCCGTTCGAAATCGTGCTGTGCCCGATGGGCTACGATCGCAACGAAGCCGTCAAGACTGCCGCCGACACTTTGCTGGCCGATTTGCTGGCCGCAGGGATTGATGCGATCCTCGACGACCGCGGTGAACGCCCGGGCGCGATGTTCGCGGACTGGGAGCTGATCGGCGTGCCGCATCGCATCGTCATCGGCGACCGTGGCCTCAAGGATGGCAAGCTCGAATATCAGGGTCGGCGCGAAACTGCTGCCACGGCGGTCGACGTGGCCGATGCGGTGAGCTTCGTCCAGGCGCGTTTGCTGGCCTAGTTCTGCTGCTGGACCGGCGGAACGTTTTGTCCGGTGTCGCCACTTACCGACGTAATAAAACGGGCGGCACAGGACAAATCCAACGGTGTTCAACGACGGAGACGACATGAAAACGATGCTGAGACTGCTGGCGCTGACCCTGCTGCTGATCGCTGGCGGTGCGTGGGCGGGCAACCAGAAAGAAGAGGCGATGGCCGATTCCGTGCGGCTGGCCTTGTCCCGTGCCATCACCGAATCCCGTCCGATGAAAATGCGTTTCGCCGATATCCAGGAGCGCATCCAGTACCTGTACTGGCGCGGCGAGATGTCCGAGCGCCTGAAAAAGAAACTGCCCGATACGCAGGTCCGTATCGAATTCCTTGAAACCGTCTGGTACGAAGCACGCCGTGCCGGTCTCGATCCGGCCATGGTGCTTGGCCTGATCCAGGTCGAATCGGCCTTTCGCAAGTACGCGCTTTCTCCGGTCGGTGCGCATGGTTACATGCAGGTCATGCCATTCTGGTCGCGCGTGATCGGCGACAGTGATCGCAGCAAGCTGTTCAACATGCAGGCTAATTTGCGCTACGGGTGTTCTATCCTGCGCATGTATGTCGACATGGAGCGTGGCGATCTCTACCTCGCACTGGGGCGCTACAACGGCAGTCGCGGCCGTCCCGAATATCCGAATGCCGTGCTGTCTGCATGGCGAGGCTGGGAGTTCAAGCGCGTCTGATCTGCCTCGTAATTCCGCCTTGTTGGATTGTCATCAAGCTGTCACGCATGCTGCTTACACTCCGGGTTTTCAACAAGGAGTGAACCATGCGTATTCGTTTGATTGGCTTGCTGATTGCCTCCGCCTGGGGCCTGACCGCCTGCGGTACTGCGGGAACGTCCACCATCGCCCCCCCTAAAAATGTGATCCTGTTTCTTGGCGACGGCTATGGCATGGTGCCAATGACCGCTGCGCGGATTTATGCAGTCGGTGAAGATGGCGAACTGACCATCGACCAGTTTTCGGACACCGCCTTCGTCAAGACCTATTCGAACGATGCCCAAGTCACCGACAGTGCGCCATCGATGGCGGCCTACATGACGGGTGTCAAAACCAATAACGAAGTCATCTCATCGAGCGCCGATACCCATCCGACCGATGCCAATGGCAAAGCCTATCTGAGCGGTGCCGATAGCACCTGCCCGACCAGCGGCAACGGAACGCCGGTCACGACATTGCTCGAACTGGCCAAGGCGGCCGGCCGCGGCACGGCAGTCGTCACGACCACACGCGTCACGCATGCGACGCCTGCAGCGACTTACGCGCACGTCTGTCATCGCGATGCCGAAAACACGATCGCCGCACAACTGGTGCCAGGCGGTACCGGCTATAACGCAGCCCTCGGTGCTGACGGCGTTGACGTGGTGTTGGGCGGCGGCTGGCAAAACTTCCAGGCCAAAGGCGCGGCCACCGGTTCGGCGCGCAGCGACACGCGTGACCTGACGGTCGAAATGAAGGGCAAGGGATATACCTACATTACCGACAAGGCCGGGCTTGATGGCGTACCGGCGACCACCACCAAATTGCTGGGACTGTTCACCGCCAGCCACATGAACTTCGACCTCGACCGCGATCCGGCCAAGGAGCCGAGCCTGACCGAGATGGCCGGCAAGGCACTCGACATCGTCTCGAAAAACCAGAAGGGGTATTTCATGATGGTCGAGGGTGGACGGATCGACCAGGCCCTGCATCCGACACTGGCGCGCAAGGCCCTGCAGGATGCCAAGGCATTCGACGACGCGATCAAGGCCACCATCGCCAAGGTCCGCCTGACCGATCCGACACTGGCCAATACGCTCATCATCGTTACCGCTGACCACGATCACACGATGGTCATGAACGGCTATGCCGCACTGACCGGCAAGACCACCGATACCAATCCCGGCATCCTCGGCCTGATGCGCGCCTACACCGATCCGAGCAAGCCTGCCAAAGACATTGACGGCAAGCCTTTCACCACGCTGGTATTCGGCAATGGCGAAAATCGCATCCAGGCCAACCGCAGCACGACGGTCGATCTGACCGACGCGCAGGTCTACGACAAAAACTACCATCAGGAAGCCGCCGTACGGGTCCCTGCCGGCAGCGAAACGCATGGCGGAGCCGACGTATTCCTCGGTGCGATGGGCCTCGGTGCCGACACGTTCCACGGCACGCTCGATAACACGCAGGTCTTTACGCTGATGAAATCAGCGGCCGGACTTTGATCACGACATCACGGAGAACAACAACATGATCAAGAAACTGGTACTCAGCGCGATGGCCGCAAGTGTCGCCGCAAGTTTGGCTGTCGTCTTCGCTGCCCCGGCCATGGCCGCCGGCGAAGCCAAGAACGTGATTTTCTTCCTCGGTGACGGCATGGGGCCGGTCACCAAGACCGCCGCGCGCATCTACAAATACAGCGAATCCGGTTCGCTGGGCATGGACACGATGCCGTACACCGCCCGCGTCAAAACCTATTCGCTGGATGCGCAAACCACCGACAGTGCACCGTCGATGGCGGCTTACATGACCGGCGTCAAGGAACGCAACGACGTCATTTCGATGAGCGGCGACACCATCGCCAAAGCGCCTTCCAAGGATGCCACCACCAACGTCTCGAACGCCGTCACCAATTGCCCGGCCACCGGCAACGGCACCGCCGTGATGACCCTGACCGAGTACGCCATCGCGCAGGGCAAGGCCACCGGTACCGTGACCACCGCACGCCTGACGCATGCCACGCCAGCGGCGACCTATGCCCATTCCTGCCATCGCGATGCCGAGTATGAAATCGCCCGCCAGGCAATCCCGGGCGGTGCCGGCTTCAACACCAAGCTGGGTGCCGGCCTTGACGTCATGATGGGCGGCATTAGCTACTACTGGCGCCCGTATGTGGCAGGCACGACGCCACGCGGACGGCCCGACGGACGTGACCTGGTCGCCGAGTTGCAAGGCAAGGGCTACACGTTTGCCAGCGATCTGGCCAGCCTGAATGCCGCACCGACAACCCCGGGCAGCAAGCTGATCGCGCTGTTTGACCAGGCGCTGGTGCAAGGTCACATGTCATATGACGCCGACCGCAATCCGGCCGTGGAACCTAGCCTGGCGCAGATGACCACCAAGGCCATCGAGTTGCTGTCAAAGAATTCGAAAGGGTATTTCCTGATGGTCGAAGGAGGTCGTATCGATCACGCACTGCATGCCACCAATGCCCGCCGGGCGCTGGTCGACACGATCGCATTTGACGACGCGATCAAGGCAGCACTGGCCACGGTTGACCTGAGCAACACGCTCATTGTGGTCACCGCCGACCATGACCACACGATGGCTTTCAACGGCTATGGCAAACGTGGCAG
>AEPR01000244.1 GCA_000195205.2 Oxalobacteraceae bacterium IMCC9480
GGACGCCTGCAGGGCCACATCGACGGCGTATTCGTCGGGGGCCCCGAGGGCTTCGCATACCCAGCCCTTTGGGAAAACAAGTGCCTCGGCTCGAAGTCCTGGCGCGATCTGGAGAAGAACCGGCTCGCCATTTCCAAGCCTGTCTACGCGGCGCAAGTCGCGCTGTATCAGGCCTATCTCGAACTACACGAGCACCCGGCGATTTTCACGGCGGTGAACGCCGACACGATGGAAATCTACGTCGAGCTCGTCCCCTTTGACGCAGCCCTTGCCCAACGCATGTCGGATCGGGCGGTGAAGGTGATCACGGCGACCG
>AEPR01000243.1 GCA_000195205.2 Oxalobacteraceae bacterium IMCC9480
TCTGGCTAGCCAATATCCGGTCGCAACTCTCAATGGCTATACCGCCCTGCATCCGGCGACTGCCTACCGTATCGCGGCGATCGACAAGGCGACTACCGATCTGCATGCGAAAGAGGCGATGCAAAAACCGTTACTTCCCTGATCTGCCACCCCATAAAAAAGGCCCGGATCGTTTGCACGATCCGGGCCTTTTTTTGCTACTGAAGTGATTACTCGACTTCGAGCGTCTCTTGCGGTGCTGCTGGCGGCGGGGTGCTGTCGCCATCCGAAAAATCCAGCTTGATCTGGTCTTTGTCGTCGAGATCGACCGTGACCTTGCCGCCACTGACCAGCTTGCCGAACAACAGTTCGTCGGCCAGTGCCTTGCGGATCATGTCCTGGATCAGGCGTGCCATCGGCCGCGCGCCCATCAGCGGGTCGAAACCCTTCTTGCCGAGGAAACTGCGCAGCTTCTCGGTGAAGATCGCATCGACTTTCTTCTCGTGCAACTGCTCTTCCAGCTGCATCAGGAACTTGTCGACCACGCGAAGAATGATCTCTTCGTTGAGTGCACCGAAGCTGATGATCGAATCGATCCGGTTCCGGAATTCAGGCGTAAACATCCGCTTGATATCTTCCATCTCGTCGCCGGCTTCCTTCTTCTCGGTGAAACCAATCGAACGCTTCTGCAGGCTTTCGGCACCGGCATTGGTCGTCATCACGATAATCACGTTGCGGAAATCGGCCTTGCGACCGTTGTTGTCGGTCAGTGTTCCATGGTCCATCACTTGCAGCAGGATATTGAAAATATCCGGATGGGCTTTTTCGATTTCATCGAGCAGCAGGACGGCATGCGGCTTCTTGGTAATGGCTTCTGTCAGCAAACCACCCTGATCGAAACCGACATAACCCGGTGGCGCACCGATGAGGCGACTCACGGCATGACGCTCCATGTATTCGGACATGTCAAAGCGGATCAGCTCGATGCCGAGAACGAACGCCAGTTGCTTGGCGACCTCGGTCTTGCCGACGCCGGTCGGACCGGAGAACAGGAACGAGCCAATCGGCTTGTCGGTCTTGCCCAGTCCGGCACGTGCCATCTTGATTGCCGATGACAGCGCTTCGATCGCAGGCTCCTGGCCGAACACGACATTTTTCAGATCGCGTTCGATGGTCTGCAGTTTGCTGCGATCGTCCTGGTTGACGGACTGCGGCGGGATGCGCGCGATCTTGGCAATGATGTCCTCGATCTCGGCCTTGCCGATGGTCTTTTTCTGCTTCGACTTCGGCAGAATGCGTTGCGCTGCACCGGCTTCGTCGATAACGTCGATGGCCTTGTCCGGCAAATGACGGTCATTGATGAAGCGTGCTGCCAACTCGGCAGCAGTCGTCAGCGCGGAGGCCGAATACTTGATGCCGTGATGTTCTTCGAAGCGCGATTTGAGGCCACGCAAAATCTGAATGGTTTGCTCGACGGTCGGCTCGTTGACATCGACTTTCTGGAAGCGACGCGACAGCGCGTGATCTTTTTCGAACACGCCGCGGTACTCGGTATAGGTCGTTGCACCGATACATTTGAGCTGACCGCTCGACAACGCCGGCTTCAGCAGATTCGATGCGTCCAGCGTGCCGCCGGAGGCTGCACCGGCACCGATGATGGTGTGGATTTCGTCGATGAACAGGATGCCATTCGGGCTATCTTTCAACTGCTTGAGGACGGCCTTCAGACGTTGCTCGAAATCGCCGCGGTATTTGGTACCCGCCAGCAGAGCGCCCATGTCGAGCGAATACACGATCGCATCCTGCAAGATTTCCGGCACTTCTTTTTGCGTGATGCGCCATGCCAGTCCCTCGGCGATCGCGGTCTTGCCGACTCCGGCTTCGCCGACCAGCAGCGGGTTGTTTTTGCGGCGACGGCAAAGTGTCTGTACGACCCGCTCAAGCTCAGGCTCACGGCCGATCAATGGATCGATCTTTCCTTCAAGCGCGAGCTTGTTCAGGTTTTGTGTGAACTGGTCAAGCGGACTCTCTTTTTGCTGGCCTTCGGCAGGCGCTTCTTCGCCGTTTTCAGGCGCTTTTTGCGGCTCTGCTTGCTGATCCTTGCGTACGCCGTGCGAAATGAAGTTCACGACATCAAGACGGGTTACTCCCTGCTGATGCAGGTAGTACACCGCATGGGAATCTTTCTCGCCGAAAATCGCGACCAGCACGTTTGCGCCGGTGACTTCTTTCTTGCCGTTCGAGGCAGATTGCACATGCATGATGGCGCGTTGAATCACGCGCTGAAACCCCAGCGTCGGCTGGGTGTCGACTTCGCTCGCACCGGGAACGGTGGGCGTGTTGTCGGCGATAAAATTGGTCAGTGTCTTACGCAGATCTTCAATATTGACTGCGCAGGCACGTAACACTTCTGCTGCAGATGGATTGTCCACCAGCGCCAGGAGTAGATGTTCTACGGTAATAAATTCGTGACGAGCTTGCCGAGCTTCGACAAACGCCATGTGCAAACTAACTTCCAGTTCCTGCGCAATCATGCTTCCTCCATCACGCATTGCAGGGGGTGCCCCGCCTTTCTTGCGTGTGTTAACACCAATTCGACTTTAGTGGACGCGATATCCTTGGGGTATACGCCGCACATCCCTTTACCATCGCGATGCACCATCAGCATGATCTGTGTGGCGTTCTCGCGATCCTTGTTGAAGTATTCCTGAATGATGGCCACGACGAACTCCATCGGCGTGTAATCATCATTGAGCAAATACACTTGGTACATCGACGGAGGCTTGAGTTTCTGAGTCTGCCGAACGAGTACTGTGCCGTTTTCGTGCTTGGTTGCCATGCGTGTATCTAAGTCCTTCAACTACAGCGGTCTCGATAAAAAAATAATGAATGCCCTGAGGTACGGATTGATATTACGCGCTTTCAGAGTTAGTCGCAGGTGGCGCTACTACCGGAGAATTCAAGAGTGTTTTTTTGTTGCAACTAAACACGTATTCGACAATGCCTTGGTCGCTCCGCAGAAAATCTTGACTTCATTATTTTTTTCGCCAACAATGAATTGTCTTGACAGCCAAATAAATTGGAAATGTCAATACGAAGGGGGCAAGTTTTAAGAAGGGGCAACGTCAATTCAGGCTTCCTGCTTTTACGGCTCGTGTGATCAAGTAAATTGGAAAGACGCTTTTATGGCAACAGGTACAGTCAAGTGGTTCAACGACTCCAAGGGTTTCGGATTCATTACCCCGGATGACGGCGGTGAAGATTTGTTCGCACACTTCTCGGCAATCCAGATGAATGGTTTCAAGACTCTGAAAGAAGGTCAAAAAGTTCAGTTCGAAGTCACGCAGGGCCCTAAAGGCAAGCAAGCTTCCAACATTCAGGCTCCCTGATAAGTCCATCAGAATGACAACAGCAAAACCCCGCCCGCGCGGGGTTTTTTTTCGCATGACCAATTACGTCGATCAATGCAGTTCTCCTGCCCCATGAATCTCAGACACAAAATCTTTCTGCTCGCTGTCGTACCGCTAATTGCTGCACTGTGTGCGATTGCGCTGGCAGTGCAATATCAGTCAGCACTACTTGCGCAGCAACAACGTAATTCTGTCGAATCTGCCTATCTCAGCAGCAAGGAAGCAGAGATGCGTCATTACGTGACGCTGGCCACGCGCTCGATCAAGGAGATTTACGATTCAGGCAGGCAAGATACGCAAGCACTCGACGAAGCGAAGCAAATTATTTCCAACCTTGACTATGGTGATGATGGCTACTTCTTTGTCTATGACATGCAAGGCGTCAATCTGGTTCATCCGCGTCAGCCGGAACTCGTTGGTCGAAACTTATGGGAATTGCGCGATATCAAGGGTAATCCAACGATACAGCGACTGATTTTCCGCGCTAGTCATGGCGGTGGCCTGGAGCGCTATTTATGGGAAAAGCCATCGACGCGCAAAGTTGTTCCAAAACTTGGCTACGTCATCAGCCTGCCCCGCTGGGGCTGGGTGATTGGTACGGGCATTTACCTGGACGATGTCGACGCTGTCGTCAACAAAATCGACGGCCAGATTTCGCATAATATTCAGAGCACCATGCTCTGGATCACAGGCATTGCGATTGCAAGCGTGCTGGCCATCGCGCTGTTCGGACTGGCGTTAAACTTCAGTGAACATCGGGTTGCCGATGCCAAATTGAGAGTACTGGCGCAACGCGTCGTCCACTCACAGGAAGAAGAGCGTGCGAGGCTCTCCCGCGACTTACATGATGGCATCAGCCAGTGGCTGGTTTCCATTAAGCTGCAAGTTGAATCGGGCATCGCCAAACTGGCTGGATCGCACGCTCAAGCTGATTCGGCACGCCACTCGTTCGATCGGGCGGCGACACAGCTCAACGATGTACTGGGCGAGGTGCGGCGTATTTCGCACGACTTGCGCCCGGCCCTGCTGGATGACCTTGGACTGGCGGCCGCACTCGAGTACCTGACGCGTGAATTCGCTGATCATGCGGGACTGGATATTTCACTGAGCGTAGATGGACCTATAGAAAATCTCTCGGCAGTCCGTAAGACCGTTCTGTTTCGGATTGCACAGGAAGCATTGACGAATATCGAACGCCATGCCCACGCAACCAACGTATGCTTGACTCTCAGTGGGGACACGGCAACAGTGCGCATGGCTATTTCCGACAATGGAAAAGGCTTCGACATGCCATTGGTGGCTGAAAGCCCTAAACGCGGCATCGGCTTGCGCAACATGCATGAACGTGCGGAAGCAGTCGATGGCAAACTGATCCTGACCTCATCTGCCGAAGGAACTCAACTGATTACGATCCTTCCTAATGGCTAACTTTTTAAAATGGCTTTGCCCGTGATACATATTTTGCTGGTTGATGACCACCCTCTGGTGCGCGACGGCCTGCGTGCGCGACTGGAAACGATCCCGCATTTTGATATCGTCGCTGAAGCTGGCAATGCCGACGATGCATTGCGGCACGCTGCGTCCAAGAATATCGATCTGGCCTTAATGGATATCAATCTTGTCGGAGTCAACGGGATTGAACTGACTGCGCGGTTTCACGCACTTTATCCGGACATCGCAGTCCTGATGCTGAGCATGCATGATAAAGCTGAATATGTGATGCAATCCATCCAGGCTGGAGCACGCGGATACGTATTGAAAGATACGCCGGCAATCGACATCATTACCGCCATCGATACAGTCATGGCGGGAGGCAT
>AEPR01000242.1 GCA_000195205.2 Oxalobacteraceae bacterium IMCC9480
AGCTAACGCGTGAAGTAGACCGCCTGGGGAGTACGGTCGCAAGATTAAAACTCAAAGGAATTGACGGGGACCCGCACAAGCGGTGGATGATGTGGATTAATTCGATGCAACGCGAAAAACCTTACCTACCCTTGACATGGCTGGAATCCTTAAGAGATTAGGGAGTGCTCGCAAGAGAACCAGTACACAGGTGCTGCATGGCTG
>AEPR01000241.1 GCA_000195205.2 Oxalobacteraceae bacterium IMCC9480
AGATGTGAAATGCCCGGGCTCAACCTGGGAACTGCATTTGTGACTGCATGGCTAGAGTGTGTCAGAGGGGGGTAGAATTCCACGTGTAGCAGTGAAATGCGTAGAGATGTGGAGGAATACCGATGGCGAAGGCAGCCCCCTGGGATAACACTGACGCTCATGCACGAAAGCGTGGGGAGCAAACAGGATTAGATACCCTGGTAGTCCACGCCCTAAACGATGTCTACTAGTTGTCGGGTCTTAATTGACTTGGTAACGCAGCTAACGCGGAAGTAGAC
>AEPR01000240.1 GCA_000195205.2 Oxalobacteraceae bacterium IMCC9480
CACGGCCTTTTGTGCCCACGCGTGCGTACCACATCACGCGGCATGTTCGACCGTCGCCGATGCGCGCGCGTGGGCACGATGATTCCGTGCCCACCCTACGAATTGATGTTCAGCTGCGTACTTCGCCATGGCCAAAAACCACGTATTTCAATGAGGTCAGTCCTTCCAGCCCGACCGGGCCACGCGCATGCAGTTTGTCATTCGAGATGCCGATTTCGGCACCCAGACCATATTCGAAACCGTCAGCAAAACGGGTCGACGCATTGACCATCACCGACGCCGAATCGACTTCGCGCAGGAAGCGCAGCGTGCGGCTGTAGTCTTCGGTGACGATGGCGTCGGTGTGTTGCGATGAGTACGTGTTGATGTGGTCGATCGCTTCGTCCAGGCCGGCGACGATCTTCACCGCCAGGATAGGGGCCAGATATTCGGTGCGCCAGTCGGCCTCGGTGGCTTCGGTCAGATGCGGATAACCGGCACCGGCGAGGATGGCTTGCGCATGCGCGTCGGCACGCAGTTCGACCTGCTGGCCGGCGTAGCGTTCAGCCAGCAAGGGCAGCACGTGCGCGGCAATACCGCTGGCCACCAGCAGGGTTTCCATTGTGTTGCAAGTGCCGTAGCGGTGGCACTTGGCGTTGAAGGCGATGTCGACCGCTTTGCTCAGGTCGGCCTTGTCGTCGATGTAGACATGGCAGATGCCATCAAGGTGCTTGATCATCGGCACCGTGGCTTCGCGCATCAGCCGTTCGATCAGGCCCTTGCCGCCGCGCGGCACGATGACGTCGATGTACTCCGGTAGTGTGATCATCGCGCCGACGGCAGCGCGGTCGGTGGTGTCGACGACCTGTACTGCTTCGGCCGGCAAGCCGGCACCGGCCAGTCCTTCGGCCACCAGGATGGCGAGCGCGCGATTGCAGTGGATTGCTTCCGAGCCGCCGCGCAGGATGGTGGCGTTACCGCTCTTGATGCACAGGCCGGCGGCGTCGATGGTGACGTTCGGGCGGGCTTCATAGATGATGCCGATGACGCCCAGCGGCACGCGCATCTGGCCGACCTGGATGCCGCTCGGACGGAACTTCATGTTCGAGATTTCACCGATCGGGTCCGGCAACGCAGCGACCTGTTCGAGTCCCTCGGCCATGCCGGCGATCGACTTGGCCGACAGCGCGAGGCGGTCCAGCATCGCCGCATCCATGCCGCTGGCGGCAGCAGCCTGCAGGTCGCGCTGGTTGGCGGCGGTCAGCGCAGCGGCTTCGCGCCGGATCGCTGCGGCGATCAGCAGCAGGGCCTGATTGCGCGTGGCGGTCGACGCTTTGGCCATCGCCCGCGAAGCGCTGCGGGCGTTCTTGCCGAGCGCGATGATGGTGTCGGCGATGCTGGTGGCGCTGGTGGTGTTTGTCATGTCGGTTCCCGGTGCATTCAATAAGGTGGCGGATCAGCGCGGGCGGGCGACGCCAAGCGCCAGTTGCCGCATAGCGTCCCAGGCATCGCCAGCCAGCGCCGGCGCGCGCAATCCCTTGACCAGCCGGTCGAGTTGCGCGGCCTTCTGGATGGCCGCTTCCAGCGTGGCCATCGACAGGCGTCGCAAGGCCGGCTCCATCAGTTTTTCGCGCGGGCCCCAGATGCGGTATTGCTTGAGCAACTGGCCGACCGGCTGGCCCTGTTCCATCGCGGTCTTGATCTTGAGCAGCGTGCGGATTTCTTCGGCGACGGCCCACAAGACCAGCGGCAGCGCTTCGCCTTCGCCCTGCAAGCCGTCGAGCATGCGCACCAGCCGCGCGACATCGCCGGCCAGCATCGCTTCATTGAGCTTGAAGACGTCGTAGCGCGCGACATTGAGCACCGCGTCGTGGACCTGTTCGAAGCTGAGCTGGCCGTCGCCATGCAGCAGGCCGAGCTTCTGGATTTCCTGGTGCGCGGCCAGCAGATTGCCTTCGACCCGCTCGGCCATGAAGTTCAGGGCATCGCGTTCGGCGCTCTGCCCTTGCGCCGCCAGTCGCGTGCTGATCCAGCCCGGCAACTGGTTGCGCTCGATGAGCGGGATCTCGATGTACACCGCGCTCTGCTGCAGCGTGCCGACCCAGGCCGCTTTCGCGGTGGCCCAGTCGAGCTTGGGCAAGGTGATCAGCGTGACATTGTCCGGGTTCGGACTGGCTGCGTACTGCTGCAAAGCCTGGCCACCTTCCTTGCCCGGTTTGCCGGTGGGCAGGCGCAGTTCGATCAGCTTGCGGTCACCGAACAGCGATTGCTCGTTGTTCGCGGCAGTCAGTTCGCCCCACTTGAAACTGCGGTCGACCTGCAGCACATCGCGCTCGGACAGTCCTTGCGCCCGCGCGGTCTTGCGGATCTTGTCGGCCGCTTCGAGCGCCAGCAAATGCTCGTCGCTGCTGATGACGTACAGCGGTGCCAGCGGCTTGACGAGGTGGGCATCGAGGGCGT
>AEPR01000239.1 GCA_000195205.2 Oxalobacteraceae bacterium IMCC9480
CGCGTGGGCACGAAGGGCTGTGCCCACCCTTGAATCCCGCCTTTCGACGGTTTTTTGAACGAAAAAAAACCCGGAAACTTCTCCGGGTTGCGGTGCAGTGCACCAATCCACAGGGAGTGCGGAATGCTTATTTCGGCATCAGGACCGTATCGATCACATTGATCACGCCATTCGACTGGGTGACGTCGTAGGTGCTGATGCTGGCGGTGTGGCCGGTCTCGTCCATGACGCTGATGTTATGCATGCCGTTCATCGCAAAACTCAGCTTGCCGCCGCTGGCCGTGGCCAGTTCGGCCTTGCCGTTGTGCTTCTTGATTTCGGCCGCCAGTGCCATGAAGTCGTATTTTCCGGGGACCACGTGATAGGTCAGGATCTTGGTCAGCGTGGCTTTGTTTTCCGGCTTGACCAGCGTCTCGACGGTGCCGGCCGGCAGTTTGCCGAAGGCGGCATTGGTCGGCGCGAAGACGGTGAACGGGCCTTTGCCCTTCAATGTCTCGACCAGACCGGCGGCCTTGACGGCGGCGACCAGCGTGGTGGGGTCAGCTGAATTGACGGCATTGTCGATGATGTCCTTGCTTGGCATCATGCTCTGGCCACCGACCATGACATCGGCAAAAGAAACGCTGGCTGTCGCGAGCAACGCAGTAAAAACAAGAGCAGTACGAAGTGAACGCATGATGAATCCTTATTGAGTTGGAGGAGGCTTGCCTGTCCTTCTACGGTTGCTTTTCTGCATCGGATTCAAGTCTTTGTTCTACGTCATTACCTGCTTCATGCGTCTTGTGGAACCGTCAACTATCGATTTGCCATTTACGTTTAACAACGCAGGTCGTGACAGTGGACGCACGAGTTCCTCCAGGTCCATGTTGAATGTGCGAGGTGTGACATGTCGGATTCAAAGCAACCAACCAAAGAGCAGGTCCGCGAATACATGGGGCGTCGCCAGCGCGCCCGCAAACCACCTCCTGATCCACGTGAAGTCCGTCGCCAGCTCGGCTGGGACCTGGCGGAAATACAGCGCAAGACACCGCGCTAAGCGCAGAAACGCCGGGTCATGCCGGCGTTTTTCTGCCTGCATCGCTTCCGGTAAATGCTCGCCGCACTGAGGTCCAGGGCATGCGCCTTCTCATTGCGCGCCGGATAAATTCTTGCATTTTATCGGCCGATGCTCAATAATCTAAACAAGAATCGTTCTCATTGGCGAGGGTGGAGCCGGATCGGCTGACTGCCGCTCCGCTTTTTTTATCGTCTTCCACGAGGTATCGCATGCGTGTTTGCATCTGCAACAAGGTCTCCGGCAGTGCCATCCGGCAGCCCGTTCTGTTCCACCCGTCGATGATGGCGGCCTGATTGCAGTCATCGATGATCCTGTGGCGTCGCGCTGGTTTGCTACTGCTTATTTTGCTGGCGCATGGCGGATTGTTGGCTGTGCTGCAGAGCCGGTCGCCGCAGACAGTGGCACCAGCGGCACCGCGTGAACTGATCGCCAGCCTGATTGCGCCGGCACCCTTGCCAGTGCCAGTGCCAGCACCGGCCGTCGAGCCAGTCAGAACACCGGTTCCGAAAGTCGTCCCCGTAGTAAAAAAAGCGTCGCCTTTGCCACCGGTGCCGCAAGTCAGGACAGATGCGCCGGCTCCAATACCGCAAGAGACCAGTGCACCGGTCGTTGCGCCGTCCGCGCCGCAAATGCCGTCGAGTCCGGCCCCGGCCGCCGTCGCGCAAACGGCTACGCCGGCCCCGCCGAAAACCGTCTCCGGGGTCGAGTATCTGGAAGCGCCGCAACCGGTTTATCCGCCGCTGGCCAGACGCGCTGCCGAAGAAGGCAAGGTCACCTTGCGCGTGTTGGTGAACCGGCAGGGACGTGCCGAACAGGTCGAACTGCGCAGTTCGTCCGGCTATGACCGGCTTGATGAATCAGCCCGCCAGTCGGTGCTGAAAGCACGCTTCCGGCCGCACCTCGAAGACGGCATTGCCGTCGCGGTGTACGCGCTGGTCTCGATCAATTTTTCAATTCAATAAAAGGACACATCATGGAAGTCAGCCCGTACGGACTGGAAAGCTTGTGGCAGCAAGGCGATATCGTCATCAAGGCCGTGGCATTGCTGTTGATCGCGATGTCGGTGGCCTCGTGGTTCGTGATCATCACGCGCGGGGTACAACTGCTGCGCCTGCGCCGCTCGGCCGCGCTGGTCGGCTTGCGGTTCTGGGATGCCAGCTCGATGGCGCAGGGTGTCGAGCGGCTTGGTCGCGACAATCCGTTTGCCGAACTGGCGCAAGCGGGCAGTGCAGCGATGGCGCACCACGCGACACATCAGGGTCATCTGCATGACCAGCTCTCCAAATCCGACTGGGTCACGATGTCATTGCGGCAGGGGATCGATGACGCGGCCGGGCGCTTGCAGCAAGGCATGGCGGTACTCGCTTCGGTCGGCTCGACCGCGCCGTTTGTCGGCCTGTTCGGGACAGTCTGGGGGATTTACCACGCGCTGGTCGCCATTGGTACCAGTGGCCAGGCCGGCATCGACAAGGTCGCCGGTCCGGTCGGCGAATCGCTGATCATGACGGCGCTCGGACTGGCGGTGGCGATCCCGGCCACCTTCGGCTACAACGCACTGGTGCGCGGCAACAAATCCACGCTGGCGCAACTCAACAAGTTCGGCTTCGATCTGCATGCGTGGTTTGTCACCGGTGCACGTTCGGGGCAGGACACGCCGCCTGTCGATCTGTCACTGGCCAGGAGCGCCTGATGGCCATGGGCTCGCTGTCCGATCAGGACGATGACTTTAATCCCGAGATCAACACCACGCCGCTGGTCGACGTGATGCTGGTGCTGCTGGTGATTTTCATCATGACGATACCGGTGATGAACCACAGCGTAAAAATCGATTTGCCGCGCGCCAGCAGCCAGCCCGATGTCGCCAAGCCGGAGAGCATCAACCTGGCGATCGATGCGGCCGGCCAGGTGCACTGGAATACCGAAGTCATCGACGAGCGCCAGTTGCAAGCGCGTATCGCCACGGCCGCGCAAGCGCAGCCGCAACCCGAGCTGCACCTGCGTGCCGAGCGCACCACCCAATATGAAAAAGTCGCGCAAGTGATGGCGGCGGCGCAAGCCGGTGGCCTGAGCAAGATCGGCTTCATGACCGAGCCGGTCAGCAAATAATTTTCCATTCACAGCAAGCCATTCCTGTTTGTCCGGATAGCCAGCCAATTCCTGCAGCCTGCTGCAGACCACGTCTATTTTCCGGAGAAACCCATGTCCCATTCCCCCCGCTTGCTGCCGCTGGGCGCGATGCTTGCCGCCTTTTCGTTTGGCAATGTCCAAGCCCAGGAAGCCCTGCCCACCATCGACGTCAATGCCGCCCGTGAAGACACCGGCTACCAGGGCCTGAAGTCCCGTGTCGGCAAGACCTCCCAAGCCTTGCGTGATATCCCGCAAGCGGTCACCGTGGTGACCAAGCAGCTGATCGAGGACCGCAACGCCGACACGCTCAAGGAAGCGCTACGCAATGTCGCCGGCCTGACCTTCAATGCCGGCGAGGGCGGTCGCATTGGCGACAACGTCACCTTGCGCGGTTACTCACTGGTCGGCGACCTGTACCTCGATGGCATGCGCGACATCGCCCAGTACAACCGCGAGATTTTTAATATCGAGCAGGTCGACGTCTTGCGCGGATCAGCCTCGATGCTGTTCGGCCGCGGCTCGACCGGCGGTGTCGTCAATCAGGTCAGCAAGAAGCCGTTCCTGTTCGATACCAACGAAGCCAGCGTCACCGTCGGCAGCGACGCCTACAAGCGCGGCACGGTCGACCTCAACAAGGTCGTTGGCGAGAACGCCGCCGTCCGGCTCAATGTGATGAAGACCGATACCGACAGCTTCCGCAATGGCGTCGGCAGCGACCGCCTCGGCATCGCGCCCTCGGTCAGTTGGGGCATCGGCACCCGCAATGAATTCAACCTGTCGTACTACTATTTGAAAGCCGACAGCGTGCCCGACTTCGGCGTGCCGTACTTCCAGGGCAAACCGCTCAATGTGCCGGTGAGTACCTTCTACGGCCTGCCCGGACAGGACAGCCAGAAAGAAGAAACCAATATCCTCACGGCCAGCTGGATCCATCGCTTCGACAAGGACACCGAGCTGCGCTCCATCCTGCGCAAGGCCGATTACGACCGCGACCTGTGGGCCATCGCGCCCCGCCTGACATCGGGCACCACTAGCATCAATCCGGACACCGTCATCAATCGCCAGGCCCAGCGTCGCGGCGGCGTCGAGCACACGCTGACCAGTCAGACCGACTTCACCACGACGGTCAATGCACTTGGTTTCAAACACGCTTTGCTGACCGGCGTCGAGCTGGTGCAGGAAGATGCCAATCGCTGGAATGTCGCGACCACGCCCGGCAATCCCGCCACCACGGTCGGGAATCCGGACCCGTATCCGGTGCTACCGGCCGGTTATGGCGTGCGCAACCGCATCAGTCCGGTCAGCTATAGCGCCCGCACTGTCGGCGTGTATGCGCAGGACACGATGTCGCTCAATGCGCAATGGAAAGTCATCGGTGGCGCGCGTCATGACAGCTTCAGCGCCGACTACGATCGCGCCACCGGCGGGCCGCTCGAGCGCAACGACAATGTCTGGAGCTATCGCACCGGACTGATTTTCCAGCCCTCCGAAACGGCCTCGTACTACGCCTCGTATGGCACCTCGTTCAATCCATCCGGCGAGTTGTATGCGCTCGATGATCGCAGCACCAACACGCCGCCGGAGAAAAGCCGCAACCTCGAAATCGGCGCCAAGTGGGATCTGCTGGAGGGCAACCTGATGCTGCGTACCGCGCTGTTCCGCTCCGAAAAAACCAACGAGCGCAACACCGACCTGGCCGAAACCAATCTGACCCAGAATCTGCTATCGGGCAAGCGCCATACCGACGGTATCGAGTTTGAAACCGCCGGAAAGATCAGCTCGCGCTGGGAGGTTTTTGGTGGACTCGCGCTGATGAATGCGCGCATCGACGCCGCCACCGGCGACCAAGCCAATACGCTCGGCAAGACCCCGATCAACACGCCGAAATACACCGCCAATCTCTGGAGCACCTACAAACTGGACAGCCACTGGAAAGTCGGCGGCGGGGTCGAGGCAGTCGGCAAGCGCTACGGCAACACCAGCAACCTCAATGCCGCGCCAGCCTATGCGCGCTGGGATGGCTTGCTCGAATACCAGCTCGACAAGGTCGCGCTCAAGCTCAATATCTTCAACCTGCTGGACAGGGATTATTACGAGGGCGTGTATGCCGGTCACGCCGTACCCGGCACCAGCCGCAGCTTCCAGTTATCGATGTCCACCAAGTTCTGATGAAAGCCGCCCATGCTGTTGCGCATACCTGAATTGCTCTCTGCGGCGGCGTTGGCAACTTGCCGCAACCTGATCGATCATGCTGACTGGGCCGACGGCAAGCTGACCGCCGGCCTGCAATCAGCCCGCGTCAAGAACAACCGGCAACTGCCGGAAGACGACACGGCGGCGCGCGCCGCCCGCGCCATCGTCGTCGAGGCACTCGGCAAGAGTGCGCTGTTCATGACTGGCGCGTTGCCCAAGAAAACCTATCCGCCGCTCTTCAACCGGTACGACGGATCGGCCAATGCCTTCGGCAGCCACATCGACAACGCGGTGCGCACCTCGGTGCTCACCGGCAGCTGGGTCCGTACCGACCTGTCGGCCACGCTGTTCCTGTCGGACCCGTCCACCTATGACGGTGGCGAACTGGTCATCGAAGGCAGCTTCGGCACGCAGGACATCAAGCTCGCCGCGGGGGACCTGATCCTGTATCCGGCATCAAGCCGGCACCAGGTCATGCCGGTGACGCGCGGCACGCGGCTGGCCTGTTTTTTCTGGATCGAAAGCATGGTGCGCGAAGACGCCCGCCGCCAGTTGCTGTTCGACCTGGACATGGCGATCCTGTCCTTGCGCACGGCCGTGCCCGATGGCCAGCCCGACCCGGACGAGGTGGTCAAGCTGACGGGTTGTTATCACAACTTGCTGCGGATGTGGGCGGATACTTGAGCCGGCTATCCCCCCCC
>AEPR01000238.1 GCA_000195205.2 Oxalobacteraceae bacterium IMCC9480
CCGCGCGTGGACGACCTACGCCATAAATAGCCGTGAGGCCGATTACGGTGTGCTGATGATTTGGGATATTAACCCCTGCAATACGTGCCATTCGTTATTCCTCGATAAATAACGTTAAATTAACCTTGGCGCTGTTTATGGCGCGGCTCGATGCAAATGACTCGAACAACGCCTTTGCGCTTAATGATCTTACAGTTGCGGCAAATCCGCTTCACTGATGCGGGCACTTTCATATTTGCCCTCTCTCTTTCAGTTCTAGACTAAAAATTGAAACTACTTGGTGCGGAAAACGATACGAGCCCGACTCAGATCATACGGTGTTAGCTCCACCGTCACTTTATCTCCTGGGAGGATACGAATATAGTTCATCCGCATTTTCCCAGATATGTGGCCCAGTACAACATGTCCGTTCTCTAACTTTACCCGGAAAGTCGCATTAGGAAGATTCTCTAGAATCTCACCCTGCATTTGTATTACGTCGTCTTTTGCCATTCGGTGTGCTCGGTCTCCTGGGCGCTTAGCGTGTCGGAATTCCGCCCTTGAAATTCGCTTTACGAAGCAATGATTCGTATTGCTGCGACATGACGTAGTTTTGAACCTGCGCCATAAAATCCATCGTTACAACCACGATGATCAGTAAAGATGTCCCGCCAAAATAAAACGGCACCTTATATTTCGCCACAAGAAACTCGGGGAGAAGGCACACGAGAGTAATGTACACAGCTCCTGCAAGTGTCAATCTCGTCAAAATCTTGTCTATGTATCGTGCAGTCTGGTCGCCAGGACGAATGCCCGGAACAAATGCACCGCTCTTCTTCAAGTTATCAGCTGTCTCTTTACTATTAAAAACCAATGCCGTGTAGAAAAAGCAGAAGAAAACAATCGCAATAGCATACAACAAAGCGTGTATCGGCTCACCTGGCGCCATAGACGAGGAAAGATCTTTCAGAAACCGAACAAACGGATTCGATGTATCGCCTGCAGTGAACCAGCTAGTAATCGTAGCTGGAAACAAAATTATCGAAGACGCGAATATAGGAGGTATTACGCCGGCCATATTCAACTTCAGGGGTAAATGACTGCTCTGCCCACCGTAAATCTTGTTTCCAACTTGACGCTTTGCGTAATTCACCAGAATTTTACGCTGACCGCGCTCAATGAAAACAACTACGAACGTTACAACTGCGACTACGAGACAGATAAAGATTGCCGAAAAAGCGCTCATAGAGCCGGTTCTCACTAACTCGAATAAACCACCTAACGCGGTCGGAAGCCCAGCAGCGATGCCCGCAAAAATGATTATTGAAATCCCGTTTCCCAAACCACGTTCAGTTATTTGTTCACCAAGCCACATCAAGAACATAGTGCCAGTAACTAAAGTCACTACACAAGTGAATCGAAAAGCCAAACCGGGATCAAGAACAAGCCCAGCTTGAGATTCAAGAGCCACCGCGATACCCAATGCTTGAAAAAGCGCCAGAAAAAGAGTGCCGTAACGAGTATATTGAGTAATCTTACGCCTACCCGACTCGCCCTCCTTCTTCAACGCCTCCAACTGTGGTGACACAATCGACATTAACTGCATGATGATCGAAGCAGAAATATAAGGCATGATCCCAAGAGCAAACACGGTAAACCGAGAAAGTGCACCGCCAGAGAACATATTGAACATTCCCAGAATACCGCCTTGGTTTTGCTTAAATAATTGAGCTAACTGTTGAGGATCAATTCCAGGTACTGGTATGTGGGCACCTAACCTATAAACCACTAGTGCACCCAGCAAAAACCACAATCTACCCCAAGGGAAACCACTCGACGCACTCTTAGCAAGTTGAGGACTAGTTGCCAATTCCCACTCCAATCAAATTGACACGTTAGGCAACAGAACCACCAACAGCTTCGATAGCAGCTTTGGCGCCCTTAGTAACAATGAGTCCCTTTAGGCTGACCTTTTTTGTAAGTTCGCCGGAAAGGATCACTCTTACTACGCGTGCAAGCTCTGAAATCACACCAGCCTGCTTCAATGCAAGAATATCTACCTCGAGAACAGGCAAGCTTTCAAGGTCCGACAAACGAACCTCAGCTTTAAACGGCGTCGCCATCGACTTGAAGCCACGCTTTGGCAAACGCCGTTGCAGCGGCATCTGCCCACCCTCGAAACCGACTTTGTGGAAACCGCCAGCACGGGATTTTTGTCCCTTGTGACCGCGACCAGCCGTCTTACCAATACCAGAACCAATTCCACGGCCAACACGACGCTTGTAATGCTTTGCGCCATCTGCCGGTTGAATACTGTTCAATTCCATAATTTTTCCTATGCGCCAGCCGAAGCTTACGAAATGACTTTTACAAGGTAGGAAACTTTATTGATCATGCCGCGAACTGCAGGCGTATCTTCGAGTTCCGAAACCGAATTAATACCACGCAACCCAAGGCCTCGAACTGTAGCGCGATGCGTCTCGCGCGTACCGATCAATCCCTTGACTAACGTAACTTTCACTGTCTTTGCCATAACGTTCACCTTAGCTCAGAATATCTTCAACTGATTTACCGCGTTTAGCAGCGATATCAGAAGGAGTATTCATTTTGGCCAGGCCATTTAACGTTGCCCGAACCATGTTATACGGATTCGTTGAGCCATTTGACTTAGCAACAACGTTGGTCACGCCCATTACTTCAAAAATGGCGCGCATCGGTCCACCAGCAATAACACCGGTACCTTCTTTCGCCGGAGCCATAAGAACTGATGAAGCCCCATGCTTACCGGTTACGGTATGCTGAAGCGTGCCATTCTTGAGTGTGACCTTAATCATTTTACGACGGGCCTCTTCCATCGCTTTTTGCACGGCTACAGGCACCTCTTTAGACTTACCCTTGCCCATACCGATGCGACCTTCGCCATCACCGACCACCGCAAGAGCGGCGAAACCCATGATCCGACCGCCCTTGACCACCTTGGTCACGCGATTAACAGCGATCATTTTCTCGCGCATGCCATCATCTGGCTTCTCGCTTTGCATCTTGGATTGCATTTTTGCCATGATGTATTTTCCTTAGAACTTCAGACCAGCTTCACGAGCCGCTTCGGCAACTGCCTTGACTCGGCCGTGGTATCTAAAACCTGAGCGATCAAACGCTACTTCCGCAATTCCAGCGGCAAGTGCCTTTTCAGCAACTCGCTTACCAATAATCGCAGCAGCTGCAGCGTTTCCGCCCTTACCGGACTGACCGGCAAGCTCGAGCCGAACCTCAGCTTCGAGTGTGGAGGCGGACGCAAGTACAGTCGCATCTGGCCCAATAATGCTTGCGTAGATATGCAAGTTTGTCCGATGTACCGCAAGTCGAGTTACTTTTAACTCTGCGATCTTTGCACGGGTTTGGCGTGCGCGGCGCAGACGTGATTGTTTCTTATCCATCGTCAACCCCTATTACTTCTTCTTAGTTTCTTTGATTGTTACCACTTCGTCCGAGTATCGGACGCCCTTGCCCTTGTAAGGCTCCGGTGGGCGGTAAGCACGGACCTCAGCAGCAACCTGGCCAACACTCTGCCGATTGATCCCTTTAATTAGGATCTCGGTCTGGGTTGGAGTTGCGCATGTGACTCCCTCAGGCATGACGTGAACCACTGGATGCGAAAAGCCAAGAGACAAATTAAGCTTGTCGCCCTGTGCTGCAGCACGATATCCGACGCCAACCAAGTTGAGCTTTTTCTCAAAGCCCTTGGTTACACCAATTACCATATTACTAACCAGCGCACGGAGCGTACCCCACATAGCATTTGCCTCGCGGCTTACATCTGCTGCTGAAAACACTAGTGAACCGTTGATATTCTCAATCTTAACCAAGCCATTGAGAGACTGCACCAAGGTACCAAGCGGACCTTTAACAGTGATCGCATGGTCAGAAATGATAGCCTCGACACCGCTGGGCAGCGCCAATTGCATTTTACCTACTCGTGACATCTTGCACTCCTTAGGCGACGTAGCAAATAACTTCGCCACCGACACCGGTCGCGCGCGCTTTGCGGTCTGTCATAACACCTTTAGGAGTGGAAACAATAGCCACACCCAAACCATTCATGACGTTAGGAATATCATCCTTGCCCTTGTAAATACGCAACCCTGGACGGGAAACGCGCTCCAAGCGCTCAATAACTGGACGACCAGCGTAATACTTCAAACCGATTTTCAGTTCCGCTTTGCCATCTGCTTCAGCAACAACGAAATCTTCAATGTAACCCTCGTCCTTGAGGACGTTGGCAATTGCGATTTTGACCTTGGACGACGGCATAGAAACCAACGTCT
>AEPR01000237.1 GCA_000195205.2 Oxalobacteraceae bacterium IMCC9480
CCCTGTGCCCACCCTACAGTAAGTACTCGGGAGAAATGTTATCGCCTATAGGAGGGGGCCTGGCAGCAGCCCTAAACTCAATTCAATCGACCTGATCCTGAAACACTACTGGGATGAATGCGTGATTACTCGGAAAAAAGACGCTGCATCAGGTGCGATCTGAAATCTTTTTTGGTGTGAATGAACATGTGAATCAAAACGTGTTTCTCGTCATATTCATACACAATGCGCGTCTGTCCAACGAGTCGCAGTCGAAAATTTATCACGCCAATATCTTTTAAATTGTCGATTACTTTTCCGGCTTCCGGATGCGATCCAATGCTTGAAATTGTGCTCTTGAATTCTTGATTGACTTCACTCCAAACTACCTCGCCAAAATGAGAGAGAACGTATTTCCTTATCTCTCTGAAATCAGGTTTTGCGCTGTCTAAAATAATGACTTTTCGCGTCATTCTTCCGCATCCATTTCTGCAAAGAATGAGTCCGCTAGCTGGTAGTTGCCTTGTTCAAAGTCTCTCCTTCCGAGCGCGATGAGCTTCAGTAGCGCGAAAGTCTCTTGCTGGCGCTCATATTCGTGAATGTCCATCACAACCATCTTCGCTTCCCCATTCTGGGTAATGATCAGCGTTTCCGGATTGATGGCGAATTCCTTCACGATGTCTGCGGCGTTGGATTTGAGGTAGGAAATCGGCTTGATGCTGGTAGCGATGCTCATGGCGTCGGATCCTGGTGTCGTGGTGAGTCGGCTTATTGTGGACTGAATTTAGCCGATCGGCTACCCCGGTTGCCACCGAAGCCGGACTGATTGTCGGGCTAAGGTGGCTCATGCGCCGTGATGAATGCGTGCGCTATTGCCCCGGATTCGTGATCTCTTTGTGGATCACATTGATTGCCGCAATCACTTCGTCGCTCAGCACGACCGTGTGCGCGTCGATGTTTTCTTTGAGTTGCGCGAGGCTGGTCGCGCCGATGATGGTCGAGGCAACGAACCAGCGCGAGTAGCACCATGCCAGCGCCAGCGCGGCGGGCGTCATGCCTTGCTCGGCAGCCAGTGCGGCATAGCGGCGCGCGGCGGCAATCACGGTCGGGCGCAAATAGCGCGGACTCCAGGTCGGCGGGAAAATCGTCAGCCGGCCGTTTGCCTTCGCATCGTTCAGATATTTGCCGGTCAGCTGGCCGAACGCCAGCGGGCTGTAGGCCAGCAAGCCGACCTGCTCGTGGAAGCAGACTTCGTCGAGCGCGCCTTCGAAACTCCGGTTGGCCAGATGGTAGCCATTCTGGATCGAGACGATCCGTGGCGTGCCTTGCAGTTCGGATTGCTTGATGAATTCGCTGACACCCCAGGCACTCTCATTGGACACGCCGATCTGGCCGATCTTGCCTTCCCTGACCAGTTCGCCGAGAACTTCTAGCGTCTCGGCGATAGGCGTGCAGGGACGTTCGGCTTCCGGATTGAATGCCAGCTGGCCGAAGATCGGCACGTTGCGGCTTGGCCCGTGCAGCTGGTACAGATCGATCCGGTCGGTTTGCAGGCGCTGCAGGCTGGCATCGACGGCGGCGCGAATGTTGACTGCATTGAGGTCGCTTTTGCCACCGCGGATCCAGTGCATCGCCGGATTCGGGCCGGCGATTTTGGTGGCCAGCACGATGTCGTTGCGGCGGCCGGATTTCTTCAGCCAGGTGCCGATGAAGCGTTCGGTGGAACCCTGGGTTTCGGCGCGCGGCATGACCGGATACATTTCGGCAGCATCGATGAAATTGATACCGCGTTCCAGTGCGTAATCGAGTTGCGCATGCGCTTCGGCTTCGCTGTTCTGTTCGCCGAAAGTCATCGTGCCGAGGCAGATGGGGGTCACCTGCAGATCGCTGCTGCCAAGCCGGATTTTTTTCATGAGTTCCCTTTGAGGGCGCTGGCGCATTCGCGCACCAGTGCCGGACCGCGATAAATCAAACCGGTGTAGAGCTGGACCAGCGCTGCACCGGCATCCTGTTTTTCTTTTGCATCAGCACCCGAGAGAATGCCGCCGACGCCGATGATCGGTACCGTGTCGCCGAGTTCGGCCTTCAAGGCGCGGATCACGGCGGTCGACAAATCTTTCACCGGCGCGCCGGACAAGCCACCGGCTTCATCGGCATGCGTCATATCTTTGACGGCTGCGCGGTTGGTCGTGGTGTTGGTGGCGATGACGCCGTCGATGCCATGGCGAAGCAGGGCGGCGGCAATGGTCTTGATCTGTTCGGTGTCGATGTCAGGCGCGATTTTCAGGGTCAGCGGCACGTAGCGGCCATGCTGGTCGGCCAGTCGCTGTTGCGCGCTCTTGAGTTGCGACAGCAAGGCATCGAGCTCGTCGGCACCTTGCAGCTGGCGCAGGTTCTTGGTGTTCGGCGACGAGATGTTGACGGTCACGTAGCTGGCGTACGGATAGACTTTTTCCAGGCAGATCAGGTAATCCTCGGCGGCACGTTCGATCGGCGTGTCGGCATTCTTGCCGATGTTCAGACCGAGGATGCCGGTCTTTTCCTGATAAAAACGCGAGGCTTGCACGTTGCGTACGAAGGCATCGGCACCGCCATTGTTGAAGCCCATCCGGTTGATCAGCGCATTGGCTTGCGACAGGCGGAACATGCGTGGTTTCGGGTTGCCGAGTTGTGCGCGCGGCGTGACGGTGCCGACTTCAATAAAGCCGAAACCAAGCGCGGCCAGGCCGTCGATGTAGGCCCCGTCCTTGTCGAGACCGGCGGCCAGCCCGACCGGATTCGGAAAGCGCAAGCCCATCACGGACCGCGGATCGGCGGCAGGTTTCGGAATCAGCCCGGTCAGGCCGAGCGCGGCGGCGCGGCGCAATGCCGGCAGCGTCAGGTTATGGGCATCTTCGGCATCAAGCAAAAAGAGGAGCGGGCGGGCGGCAGCGTAAAGAAGTTTGTCGGACACGGTTCAGGGTGGAAAAAAAGTGAATGAAGGTGAAGCATGCGGCGCAGGCAGTGAGCGATTCAGAGTCGCGCCCACACACCCAGTCGCAGTGCTTCGAGCGGTTTGAAGTTGATCTTGTACGCCATCTTCGGGCTGGCTTCGATCCAGTAGCCGAGGTAGACGTAAGGACTGGCTAGCGTCCTGGCCTGTTCGATCTGCCATAGCACGTTGTAGGTGCCGAACGACATGCCTTCGATATCGGGTTCGTAAAACGTGTAGACCGAGGACAGGCCGTCGTCGAGCACGTCGATGATGCTGACCATGCGCAGCGTGCCATCGTCTTCGCGGAATTCGACCAGACGCGTGTTGACTTTGCTTTGCAACAGAAACTGCGCGTACTGGTCGCGGCTGTCCTGGTCCATGCCGCCACCGGCGTGGCGCGCGGCCTGATAGCGCAGATACAGATCGTAATGTTCGTGACTATAGGCCAGCTTTGTCACGGCGATGGTCAGGTGCTGGTGCTGCGCCCAGGCGCGGCGCTGACTGCGGTTGCGCTTGAAGGCCTGGACGTCGACGCGTACTGGTGTGCAGGCCTGGCAACCGTCGCAATAAGGGCGGTAAGTGAACACGCCGCTGCGCCGGAAACCGGTCTTGACCAGTTGCGAATAGACATCTGCATTGATCAGGTGCGACGGTGTTGCCACTTGCGAGCGGGCTTGCCGGTCGTCCAGATAGCTGCACGGATAGGGCGCCGTGGCATAAAACTGCAAGGTGGAAAACGGCAGGTCTTTAAGATGCGTCATGAGGATTCTGGCCTGTTCGCGTTGCCGCTGATGATAAGTCGACGGGTGCCCAGTGTTCGATCTGCGGTTGCGCGATGGCGTCGCGCAGATGCCGGAGGAACGCGGCACGGCTGATCGGCGTGGCTCCCAAAGATGCCAGGTGCGCCGTTTCCTGCTGGCAGTCTATCATCGAAACCGACTGGCTTTTCAGGAAGCCAACCAGATGGGCGAGGGCGATTTTGGACGCATCAGTGACGCGTGCAAACATCGATTCGCCATAAAACATGCGGCCGATGCTCACGCCGTAGGCCCCGCCGACGAGTTCACCATCCCGCCAGACTTCCGACGAGTGCGCATAGCCAAGACGATGCAAGCCGCAGTAACCGGCAACGATGTCGTCGCTGATCCAGGTTCCCGGACCATCGCGGCGCGGTGCGGCGCAGGCGCGCATGACGTCTTCGAAGGCAGAGTCGAAGCGGACTTCCCAGCGGCTGTCGCGGGCAACCTTGCGCAAGGTTTTCTTCAGGCTGTCGGAGACCACAAACTGCGCGGTCTGCAGCACCATGCGCGGATCGGTGCTCCACCACAGGATGGGCTGGCCCTCGGAAAACCACGGAAAGATGCCCTGCCGGTAAGCCTGCAGCAAGCGCTGCGGCGACAGATCGGCACCCGCAGCCAGCAATCCGGGCGCGCCATCCGCGTCGACCAGTGCCTGCCCGACATCCGGAAACGGGTCGTCGCGATCTAGCCAGGGGATGTTCACTGCCGTCGCGTCCGCTTAGCTGGCTTGCATAGGTTTCAGGATGTCCTGGGCATGGAAGCCGAACTGGCCGCCTTCACGGACCTTGCGCAGATCAGCGAAAAAGAGTTCCAGCGTGAGGCCGACCGTCGGAAAGGCAATCTCGTCCCAGGGGATTGTTGCCTCCGAAAAGAGTTGGACTTCGAGGCTTTCGATGCCGGCCACGTAATCAAGATCGAGCAGCGTGGCGCGATAGAACAGATGGACCTGATGCACGTGCGGCACATTCATCATCGTGAATACATCGTGGAGTTCGATGCGCGCGCCGGCTTCTTCTTCCGTTTCGCGTTGTGCACCGGCGGCCGTAGTCTCCGCGTTTTCCATGAAGCCGGCCGGCAGCGTCCAGTAGCCCATGCGTGGCTCGATGGCACGCCGGCACAGCAGGACCTGTGCGTCACCGGCCTGATCCCACACCGGGATGGAGCCGATGACCAGTTTCGGATTCTGATAATGAATCACGCCGCATCCGGAGCATACGTAGCGCAAGCGGTTATCGTCGGGAGGAATCATTAGCGTGACGGGTTGCGCACATTCGGAGCAGAAGTTCATGGCTTGTCGCTTAGTGAGGTGGGGATTGCGTGAGTCGGTGCCGCTACTGTGGCGCAGGCGATGTCGGAGTGTATCACTGCAAAATGCCGGCTGAAGTCGTTGCAATGTCCTCCGATAGGCTGTATATTTCGACCCATCAGACGCGGGGTGGAGCAGTCTGGCAGCT
>AEPR01000236.1 GCA_000195205.2 Oxalobacteraceae bacterium IMCC9480
GGAGGGGGACAGTACCGGCAGAGCCGGTAGCTGCGGTTGTGATGCCTGGTGCATTGATTGCGCCGACCCGGGGACTGCTTCTATCGGCAAGGACGATGACGGGATACGGGCAGGACGGGACTGACAAACTTTTCCTAGACAATTTCCCACGGTGCTGCACCTCTCTCAATGATGGCCGACGAATATCGACCGACACTGAGTGGGCAGAACTCGGGACAAGTTCCGGTGGGGGACTGGCAAAAAAAAACCGGCTCTTTCGGAGCCGGCCTTGAAAAATTACTTGCGCACGCAATCCACGAAGTACCCGCGCTTGCCATCGACTTCGCGCGTCACCAAACCATGCACATCGGTCTCGAAGCCCGGAAACTTCTCGTTGAAATCCCGCGCGAATTTCAGGTAATCGACGATGGTCTTGTTGAAGCGCTCGCCCGGGATCAGCAGAGGAATACCCGGCGGATACGGTGTCAGCAGGATAGACGTGACACGACCTTCGAGTTCGTCGATCGGGACCCGGTCGATTTCGCGGTGCGCCATCATCGCAAACGCATCCGACGGTTTCATCGCCGGTTGCATGTCCGACAGATACATCTCGGTAGTCAGGCGGGCGATATCGTAGGCCTTGTAGAAATCATGGATCTGCTGGCACAGGTCGCGCAGGCCGATGCGCTCGTAGCGCGGATTGGCGGCAGCGAATTCCGGCAGGATGCGCCATAGCGGCTGGTTCTTGTCGTAGTCGTCCTTGAACTGCTGCAATGCGGTCAGCAGCGTGTTCCAGCGACCCTTGGTGATGCCGATCGTGAACATGATGAAGAACGAATACAGCCCGCACTTCTCGATGATCACGCCGTGCTCGGCCAGGTACTTGGTGACGATCGAGGCCGGAATGCCGGTCTCGCCGAACTTGCCGTCGAGCGACAGGCCGGGATTGACGATGGTGGCCTTGATCGGGTCGAGCATGTTGAAGCCCGGCGCGAGGTTGCCGAACCCATGCCAGTCGTCTTCGGCGCGGATCATCCAGTCGTCGCGTTCGCCGATGCCGTCTTCGGAGAAGGTGTCCGGTCCCCAGACCTGGAACCACCAGTCATGGCCCCATTCGAGGTCGATCTTTTTCATCGCACGTCGGAAGTCCAGCGCTTCGAGAATACTTTCCTCAACCAGCGCGGTGCCGCCCGGTGCTTCCATCATCGCCGCCGCGACATCGAGCGAAGCGATGATCGAATACTGTGGCGAGGTCGACGTGTGCATCAGGTAAGCCTCGTTGAAGGCGTCCTGGTCGAGCTTTACGGATTCGGATTCGCGCACCAGGATTTGCGAGGCCTGCGACAGGCCGGCCAGCAACTTGTGCGTCGATTGCGTCGAAAAAATCATCGACTTCTTGGCGCGCGGGCGGTCCTTGCCGATCGCATGCATGTCTTTGTAGAAATCATGGAAAGTCGCATGCGGCAACCATGCCTCGTCAAAATGCAGCGTGTCGATTTCGCCATCGAGCATCTGCTTGAGGGTTTCGACGTTGTAGATCACGCCGTCGTAGGTCGATTGCGTGATGGTCAGGATGCGCGGCTTCTTGTTCTTGGCTTCGCGGGCAAACGGATTGGCTTCGATCTTCTTGCGGATGTTTTCCATCGTGAATTCCGACAGCGGAATCGGGCCGATGATGCCGAGATGGTTGCGCGTCGGCATCAGGAATACCGGGATCGCACCGGTCATGATGATCGCGTGCAGGATGGACTTGTGGCAATTGCGGTCGACCACGACGATGTCGCCCGGCGCGACCGTCGAATGCCAGACCATCTTGTTGCTGGTGCTGGTGCCGTTGGTGACGAAGTAGCAGTGGTCGGCATTGAAGATGCGCGCCGCATTGCGCTCGCTGGCCGCGACGGGGCCGGTATGGTCGAGCAGCTGGCCGAGTTCTTCGACGGCATTGCAGACGTCGGCGCGCAGCATGTTCTCGCCAAAAAATTGATGGAACATCTGGCCGATTGGCGACTTCAAAAATGCCACGCCACCCGAGTGCCCCGGGCAATGCCACGAGTACGAACCGTCATTGGCGTAATGCACCAGCGCGCGGAAAAACGGCGGCGACAGGCCATCCAGATACGACTTCGCTTCGCGGATGATGTGACGCGCGACGAACTCCGGCGTGTCTTCGAACATGTGGATGAAGCCGTGCAGTTCGCGCAGGATATCGTTGGGGATATGGCGCGAGGTGCGGGTTTCGCCGTACAGATAGATCGGGATATCGGCGTTCTTGTGGCGGATTTCGGCGACGAAGGCGCGCAGCGATTTGAGCGCGTGGTCGGTTTCTTCGTGCGAGCCGGCACCGAACTCTTCATCGTCGATGGAGAGGATAAAAGCCGAGGCACGCGATTGCTGTTGCGCGAACTGCGACAGGTCGCCGTAGCTGGTCACGCCGAGCACTTCCATGCCTTCTTTTTCCATCGCATCGGCAAGGGCGCGGATGCCCAGGCCGGAGGTGTTTTCAGAGCGGAAGTCCTCGTCGATGATGACGATAGGGAAGCGGAATTTCATGTGTTCTCCAGTGGCCGTATGGGTCACGCGGCAAGTGAGGCGCACCGCAGGTCGGGGTGCGCCGTGAATCGGTAAATTGCCGACAAAATACGGGAACGCGAATTCTCGCAGAAATACAGCGATGGCGGGATGTCCATTGCGTGACATCGCGCCATCCCGGGCACCGGTTTAGTGGGCCGCGCCCAGCAAATTCGGGAACCAGGCCAGTGCGCCCAGACCGAGGCCGACGGCCGCGATGCCATAGGCAAGATACTGCATCCAGCGCCGCCGCGTCAGCAGCGTGATCGCGGCCAGCGAAATGGCGATCTGCTCGGCCGTGGTGGCGAGCGCCCAGCGGTGGTGTTCATGCATCTGCAATTCGGATTGATGGTCGAAATCCAGCGAGGCGGCTTCCAGTTTTTCAGCGGCTTTTTTGATCTCTTCTTTTTCGGATTTGTAGCGCACCACGTCAGCTTTGTATTTCTCGATATCGACGCCCGGCAGCGACATGGCGAGCTCGGCCAGGTTTTGCTTGTTCGATTTGGCCTGGTAATAATTCCACTGGTTTGACGCTTCAGTCTTCTTGATGGCGGCGTCGTTCTTGAGCATCGCCGCATTGTTTTGCGTGGCACCGCCCAGATAGCCGAACAGCGCGCCGATGGTGGCCAGGATCGCCGTCATGACCGCGATGCGGCCGGAAAATTTGTCGCCGTCGTGACCGGCGTGTTCGACCGCGTGATCGTGGGGTCCGTGGACATGAAAACCGTCTGACATGATTAACCTTTCTGGCGTTGGTAAGTGACGAAGGCGAAATCGAATCCGTTCGATATCGACTGGTGGGGTTCGCGTGCGGTGGCGATCCATTCTGCCGGATCGATAGTCGGGAAGAACGCATCGCACTCAAAACGCTGCTTGATTTCAGTGACGATCAGGCGGTCTGCCAACGGCAGTGCCAGCCGGTAGATTTCAGCGCCGCCGATGACGAAGACCTCGGCCGCCTCCGGCAAGTCAAGTGCCGCCTGCAGCGAGGCGACGGTCTCGACGCCTTCGTGCCGCCAGTCCGGGTTGCGGCTGATGACGATGTTGCGGCGGTTTGGTAGCGGCCGGCCTATCGACTCGAAGGTCTTGCGGCCCATCAGGATCGGATGGCCGGTGGTGGTGCGCTTGAAATGGGCCAGGTCTTCCGGCAGTTTCCACGGCATCGTGTTGCGGATGCCGATGCCGCCGGCGTTATCGATAGCGACAATCAGGGTCAGAGTAGTCATGTCAGGTCGTTCGGAAGGTCGGGTTGGAGAGGTGGGATGCGAACACGCTTGCATCGGCACGGCGACCATGTGGAGCGAATGGGCCGGCGAATTATACCGGCGCATCAGGCCCGTGGCAGACAACGCATTCGTGCGTAGCTGGAGGTATCTGCACGATTTACCCGTGGTGCTGTCGGATTGTGCCAACGCTTGTGTCGAGCGAATGAAGCTATCGCAAACAAGGGCGATCTGGCGCACAAAAAATTGCCATTAAAACAATTTAAAAGCTACTTTCGGTGACGCTTTACCTTCTTAACTTTACCGGGAGTCGTCAACATGAAAGTGCATTACTGGGTCGTTTCTGCCATCAGCGCAGTCGTTTTATCAGCGTGCGGAGGCGGCGGTTCCGACTCGTCCGACACGCCACCGGCAAGCTCGCCGCCTGCCTCGTCCACACCGGTCGCCGGTGCACCGACCGGCCGCATTGCCGGCCTCGTCGTCGCCAGCGACACCGGCCTGCCACTGGCCGGGGTGCAAGTCCAGGTCGCCGGTACCACCGGCACCACCGCCGCCGACGGCAGCTTCAGCCAGGACGCTGTCGGCAGTGCGGAACGCCAGGTCGTGCGCTTCGTGCGTGACGGTTATGCCGATGCATTCGCCACCACCGCCGTGACTGGGGGCACCACTGCCAGCGTCACGGGCCGGATGGCACCCATCGCCGCCAGCGCGACCTTCGACAACAGCGCCGGCAAGACCCTGACTGACAGCAACAGTGCCGCCAGCGTCATCATCCCGCCGGCCGGCGTTGTCGATGCCGCCACCGGCGCGGCACCACAGGGAGCCGTCACCATCCAGATCGCCACCATCAATCCCGCCACCAATCCGGCCAATATGCCCGGCGATTACACCACCAGCACCGGCAGCACGATCGAAAGCTTCGGTGCGTTATCGGTACAACTGCGCGACGCCGCCGGCAAGCCGCTCAACCTGGCCGCCGGCAAGAGCGCCACGATCCGCATCCCGCTGGCCAGCCGTTCGGGCGTGCCTTCGCAAACGATTCCGCTGTTTTATTTCAATGAGGCTACCGGACTGTGGGTCGAGGAGGGGACGGCTACGCTGGCGGGGG
>AEPR01000235.1 GCA_000195205.2 Oxalobacteraceae bacterium IMCC9480
TAGGTCATGGCGGAGCACAGACAGTTTCATTAACCGCTAGCGGACCTTTCGGTGCAATGCCCTGCCCGCCCAACCAAACCGCAGAAGCAGGCGAGAATCCCGGAAATTTATGGGAAAGGGGCAAGGTCAGTCGTCCGATAACTCCGGCATCGAGCAGAGAGCCGGCGGCTTGCAAACCGGATCACACCGGATATCGCCGGGCCGGCATCGCGACGGCAAACACCCGTCCGGATGGTTGATCACCGTGCAATCGCTGACACCGGAGTGCGGAACGGTCAAACGCTCAATGGCATCCGATTGCATTTGCAGCGTGACCGTGGTCACCAGCGGGATTAGCCCCCTGCCGAGTAAATCGGTGTAAGTCGTATCGCTGTGATTGTCCTGGCTGGCAAGGTAACGCAAATAGAGCCGCCCCATCCACGGGATGCCTGGCGGATACCCCTGGATGATGCGCAACCTGATCAGGTTGGCTTCCTGGAAGCTTTGGCCGAAACCGCCGTGGCTAGCCGATGCATGCCGCACCTGACCGTTGTGCGGAATCACACGACTGCCGGCACCGACGGTGTATTGCAATAGCGGGCTATTCCAATCCGAGAAATTCTGCCGGGTAGGATTTTCCAGAACGATACGGGCATAACTGCGCTGCGGATTTTCGCCCCCGTCGTTGCTACCGGTAACCATATCCTTTGCCCGGATCTTCGCGTCGAGTAGCTCATCGCTACTTTGGCCATCAAGGTAAAGCGGCACCAGCGCCTGGACATAGGCTTGCTGGATCGTTTCGATATTCGCGTGCGCCAAGGCCCCCGCGCGGGCTGCCATGAAGACCGCATGATTGAAGTGATCCCGGACAACATACAGCGTGCCGAATTGCAGGATCGCCATAGCGAACAGGATCAACAGCGGAACCGCAATGAGCACGTCAAGCAGGCTGGTGCCCCGCTGACGAGACGCCAGCGCAGTGCCGGTGCCGCGGCGCACTACCCGGGTAGTACGGACAGGTAACAAGAACAGTGCCATCCAGTCGACTCCTGGAAAATTTGCCCGGCCGGACATTACGACCCGGCATGCAGGAACTGCATCACGATCGGGAAAAACAGCACGATAAACGTACACGGAAAAATGAAGGCGATCAGTGGCAGCAGCAGCTTGACCGGCGCTTCCAGGGCTTTTTTTTCGGCACGCTGGAAGCGCTCGCTACGACGCTGATCGGCCTGGGCGCGCAGCACCGGACCGAGATTCATGCCCATGCTTTCGGCCTGAATGACGGATGTGACGAAGCTGGTGATGCCGGGTTCGCGCAGGCGTTCGGCCATCGCCCGCAAGGCTTCGGCGCGAGCCTTGCCGGCACGCACGTCGCGCAATACACGCTGACACTCGTCGCGAAACGCGCCCGGCGGTCCCTTGTCGACGGCCTGGCTCAGCGCCCCCTGCAAATTCAGGCCGGCTTCAACGCACAAGGTCACGATATCGAGGAAAAACGGCAGGCTCTTGAGGATCTCGCGCTGGCGCAGCGCGATGCGGTCATGCAACCACAGGCGTGGCACGAACCAGCCTGACAGCATGCCAAACAGGGCAGCCTGGCCATAAGCGGCCATGCTGAAGGGTTCTGCCCCGACCCGCACATGCGCCAGCGTGTTGAGCAACCAGCAGCACAATGCGGCGGCGAGGCACATGCACAGCAGACGCGCAGCGAGAAACTGGCTCGGCGTGAGCATGTAATCGAGTCCGGCGCGACGTATCCGCAACCACGACTTGTCGTCGGATGACGCGATACCGAGCAGGGCGAGGTAATGGCTGATCCACTGAATCGGCCACCACGCCATCCGGAAACCCAAGGGCGGAGCATCCTTGTAGTCGCGGGTTTCAGTCGGTACTTCAGCGACAGACCGGCCCACCAGCCAGCCGATTAGCGCAACCGACAAGCCGATCGCAAGCGCCAGCAGGAAGATCAGTGTCGAGTGAGATGGCGGGGTCATATTGGTCGCTGCCATCAGACGTCAATCGCCACGATCTTGCGGATCAGGACGACACCCATGATTTCAAGGAAGGCGATCACGGCCAGGGTGGCCCAGCCGACTTGGCTGTGCCACAGGTAACTCATCGATTCCGGCTCCATTTTGTTGAGCACCGCCATCAATGACAGCGGCAACATGCCGACCACCCAGGCCTGCAGCTTGCCCTGCGCGGTCAGTGCCCCGATCTTGCCTTCCATTTGCAGCCGGCTGCGTACCGTGTGCGAGGTACGCTCGAGCGCTTCGGCCAGCCCACCCCCCGTTTCAGCGGCGATCCGCATCGCGGACACCACCAGCGTGGTCGTCGTCGTCGGGATGCGTCGGCTCAGATTGGTGAGGCTTTGTTCGAGCGTCACGCCAAGGCGCTGTTCGCGCAGCATCAGCGAAAACTCCTGCGCCAGCGGCGGCTGCGATTCGGCCACCAGTTGCTGGGTCGCAGCATTGAGACCGACGCCGGCCCGCAAACCGC
>AEPR01000234.1 GCA_000195205.2 Oxalobacteraceae bacterium IMCC9480
CAGCCTTGCGGGGCGAGTTGTTGCTGTTGCGCTTGCTGGGCTGCTTGCTGATAAGCCAGCGTGACCGGATCGGCGCTGAATGGCAGGATAGACCCGCCTATGCCACCTGCCAGTTGGCCGATTTGTGACCCGAGCTGAGAGTTACCGAACAGTCCGCCAATGCCCCGGCCGACCAGGCCGCCCAGTGGCGCTCCCAGCAAGCCGCCAAAGAATCCCTGTGGTGCCAGTTGCGACGAATACCCTGCACCAGCGTTATATCCGGACGGAAAGTTCTGTTGAAATTCGTTCATGGTGATTGTCCTCAGAGTGTTGTGGTTATCGAGTGCAGTTCGCCCGCCAGCATCTCCATACCGGCTCCAAATGGGTTTGTTGAAAGCGGCTGCGAGGTAATCTTCGGTGCGATGTCGCGTTTTTTCAACTGCATTTGAGGCGCGTTTGCGCAGCGTCAAATTGAGGAGTGATCTGCAATGTTTGGCGGAATTTATCGTCGCGGGGGGGGGGG
>AEPR01000233.1 GCA_000195205.2 Oxalobacteraceae bacterium IMCC9480
GCGCGGGCCGCGCTGGAGGGCGGGCTCGATTTGCTGGGTTATCTGAGTCAGGCGTCATTTTTGCTGGAAGCCGGTCTGGGCGATTTGCTGTTGCGGACCTCGCCTGACGATGGCGCGCGTTACCTGCCGCAGGCCAATGCGGTCCAGAAGCTGACCTCGCCCGCTGAAATGGGTGAACTGTTCAAGGTGCTGATTGTTGGCAAGCAATTGCGCTTGCCGGAGCGCTTCGAGCGCAACGACCGCAGTCACCGACTGTGAAGGGACCGACATGATTCGCTGGTTCCTCGCCATTTTCGTCGGGCTGATCGTGTTGTCGGCGGCCTTGCCGTGGCTCGAGAAAATCGGCCTTGGCCGCTTGCCCGGCGACATTCGCTTCCGACTGTTCGGCAAGGACATTTTCTTGCCGTTTGCCTCGACCGTGTTGTTGTCGATGGTGCTGTTCGCCGTGATGCGCCTGATCCGCTAAGATGACCGGCTCGGCCTTCCGGCCGCATTTCCAAAGGCAACCGATGATACGTTGGGTCGCAGTCATTTTCGTGGGTCTGATTGTCTTCCCGTTGCTCTTGCCCTGGCTTAACCGGCTCGGCATCGGACGAGTACCTGGCGATGTGCGCTTCACCTTGGGTGGCCTTCCGTTGTGCCTGCCGTTCGGGTCGACGTTGCTGGTGTCGGCATTGGCATTTTTGTGTGCCGAGTTGTTCACTTACCTTCCCTGAGTTTCATGACCGCGACCATCGAAGCCTTGCGCGAACGGTACGGCGATCGTCATAAATGGCTGGTGCTGCTGACAGTGATGATCGGGACGATGGCATCGATCCTGTCCTCGACGATTGTCAACGTGGCTATTCCGGACCTGAGCCGGCATTTTCATCTTGGTCAGGAGCGGGCGCAGTGGGTGTCGTCGGGTTTCATGCTGGCCATGACGCTGTCGATGCTGACGACCCCCTGGCTCCTGCTGCGCTTTGGTTTGCGGCGCACTTACACGGTGGCCATTCTGGCGTTGCTGACGGGCGGCGTGCTCGGTGGTTTCAGTATCAATTATTCGATGCTGCTGTCGATGCGCGTGCTCGAAGGACTGGCTTCCGGCATCCTGCAACCGATCCCGGCGATCGTCATCCTGCGCGCTTTCGACCTGAAAGAGCAGGGCAAGGCGCTGGGTATTTTCGGCTTCGGGGTGGTGCTGGCGCCGGCCATCGGACCCAGCGTGGGCGGGGTCCTCGTCGAACAATTCGGCTGGCAATCGATCTTTTTCGTGGTCGTGCCGTTTTGCCTGTTGGTCCTGTTCCTGATCCGGCGCTATCTGTCGACCAATTCGCCGCTAATGGGTGAGGCCCGCCGATTCGACTGGCGCGGCCTGCTGCTGGCCGGAACCTGCACCGTCACGGTTCTTAATGGACTGGTGCACCTGCATGACGACAGGTCGCTGGCGGCCATTCTGCTGACGGTCGCATTGTTGTCCTTCATTGGCTTTATTGCCTGGCAATCCCGCACGGACGCGCCACTGATGAACCTCAAGCTGTTTGGTTACCGGCAATTTGCGATGGGCGGCTTGGTCGCGTTCATTTACGGTATGGGCTTGTTTGGTTCGACTTATCTGCTACCGGTGTATCTGCAGATGGCGCTGGCGTATTCGCCTTCGCGTGCCGGGCTGGTTCTGCTGCCTGCCGGCATCGTCCTGGCCATCACGATTCCGCTGGCGGGGAAGATGGCAGACAAGTATCCGCCCAATGTGCTGGTATCAATCGGCCTGGCCTTGCTGGCGCTGTCCTTTGGATTGATGGCGCTGGGGCAACCTGGTGGCAGTTATCTGCTGCTGATGGCCTGGGCTGTCATTGGCCGCGTCGGGCTGGGTTTCGTGTTGCCGGCATTGAGTCTGGGTGCGATGCGCGGGGTCGATCATGGCCTGATCGCACAGGGCGCGAGTACGCTGAATTTCTTGCGTCAGCTGGGCGGTGCAATCGGCGTGAGTCTGGTGGGTATCGTGCTGGAGTGGCGGCTGGCGATTCATCGTGGCGGCTCAGGTATCGCGGCCGATGCTGAGGCAAATCGTATTCAGGCCTTCGATGAAACGTTCCTGTTTGTTGCCGTTCTGTGCGCCATTGCGGTCGCGGCGGCCTGGCGTATGCGGCCGGCGACCGGAACGTCGTTGTAATTGTCGCGTCTTTGAGTCTCGTGGAATTGAAAGTCAGCGTGTGAATTTACTTTGCAGATACCGTTAGTTACTATCGATAAACCGTAAATCAATCACGCCGCAGCTGCGGTACTCGCAAGGAGTCACGATGCCTTCGTCCAGTCAAGGTGGTGCCATACCTGGGGCCGTATTTTCGCAACTTGCATTACAACGGCAATTGTTTGATTCCCTGATCAAGAAAATTTCTGCGAATGCATCGCTGCTGCTTGCTCTGCAGCAAACGGGCGGTAGAGGCAAAAATGCTCCGGCATCAGCCCCCCGTCAGGACAAGATCCTGTTTTTATCCAACGAACGAAGTCGCCATAAAATTCGTGAACTGATCGAGGACAGTCGTGCGCTGGGTGCTGCTGCGCTGGAGTTGGAGGCAGATTTCCAGTCGACCGCCAACGCCCACATCATCGAAACGCGTGCCCGCGTCGTGCATCTGATTGAGGTAGCCGGCCGCCATTCAGCTTTTTGCTCTCCGGAACTCATAGAGCAAATCAAAACGACAATCGATAATGCTAATTTAGAAATCGAACGCATGCAGATCATGACCGAACAGATCAGCCAGGCTGCTGCCAGCCTGCTCGATCCGGTGCAGCAGGTCCTGGCCGTGGTGCAAGACGTCTGAGGTCGTCCCTGGCCTTATTTCTGCTGGAACAGCACGAGCTTGATGTCTCTGCTCATCTCCGATTTGCTGGCATTTATTGTTACCTCATAACGCGTCCCCGCCACGGTGACGTGCGGCTGGAACGAAAACACGAAATTACCGTTTGAGTCGGCTTTCAGTGTTTGCGTATAAATTTGCTGGCGCAGTCCGACGAAGCCGGCAATCGCCGCTATGGCCTGCACCTTGACTTCCAGCTTGGCCTCCGGAGCGGTGTTGCCGCGAATATCAACGGTTCCTGTTCCTATCTGTGCGTTGGCTGCCGGACTGCTGATTTGCAATGGCAAGGTTGTTGAGGCCGGGATTGCCGCAGACGCTACATTGAACGACCAGATCTGACGCAACAACCGCCCGGTAACATCTTGCGCACTTGCGTCAACGGTATAGGTGCCGGCTTGGAGCTCTGCTCGATAGCTAAAAAAATGCGCTGTTATTGCAGCATCTCGGGTGATGTCTTTACCCGCAAGTAGAATTTTTACCGTCCTGGCATCGATGCCCACGCCGTTTGCTTCCTCGAAGGTTGCTGAAATCAAGACCGGATTGGTGCGTATTGTTTCTCCATCACGCGGTGTGGCATGTTTTATTGCGGGTGCAGGACTATCGACCTGAAGGGTTTGGGCAAGCGTGGCCTGCACAAGCTGTCCCGCGACTTCCAGCGCCACGGTGATTCCGGTAGTCGGCGTAAAAATGTCCTGCCGGCGCACGGTGTAGGCGGCTTCGTAGGTACCGGGCGGCTCCTCATGCATCGGTATTTGCTCGATGACGCCATCGATCGACAGTGCAGCTTTTGCCCGCGGTGTGCCGCTCGCCGTGAATTTGAGTTCCGTGCCAGGTTCGATGGCGTCGACCGGCTGGAGGAAGAAACGCTCGATGACCGGAGCGATTGGCACGGCGGGTGAACTTGCTGCATGCGATGTCGCGGCGATGCCGATCACGCTCGACAAGAAAAGAAAACCGAGAATCAACAATCGAATTTGCACGGTAGCTCCTTGGCCGGGAAGATATTCGCGTCCGCCACGGCCGATGTTATTGGGGGGCATTACTAGTTGGATGTCGACAGTCAATGTTGACCTTAACTTATTGCAAGGTTAATAAAAAGCAACAGCTTTGCAGCCATCCGCGATGGCATGCAGTCGCCCCGTGGCACCGTACTATACTTGTGGCTCATTCTCTCCTCCGCGCAGCCAGAAAAAAATGAAAGAATTCCGTAGCCTGACTGCTTTGATCATCGAACCGCAACCGGGAATGCGTGGCAATTTGCATAACATGCTGACGCTATGCGAGCTCAAAAAAATTGATCACGCTGTCAGTTCCGGCACGGCGATACGTCAGCTTCAAGCGCGGTCCTTTGACATCATTTTGTGCGAATACGATCTGGGCGACGGCCAGGATGGCCAGCAATTTCTTGAAGATGTACGCCACAACAAATTGATTTCGATGTCGACGATATTCTTCATGGTCACTGCGGAGCGGGCTTACGAAAAAGTAGTCAGTGCTGCGGAATTGGCTCCCTCCGATTACATCCTCAAGCCATTTACTGCAGATACCTTGTTAGACCGGATTGCAAAAGCGGTCGAGAAACGCGCCATCTTTGCCGGCTTATATCGCTTGATGGAGCGTGGCGACCTCAACCAAGCCATTGCCGCATGCCTCGAAGGAGAGGCGGGAGATCGTCGTTTCCTGGTCGATTTCAAGCGCTTGCGTGCAGAGCTGCATATTTCATTGGGCGAACCGCATCTGGCAGAGCCTTTGTATGCCGAGTTGTACGAGCTTCGTGCGGTTGCGTGGGCCCGCCTCGGCCTCGCAAAAACATTATTCCTACAAAATAAGTTTGCCGAATCGGAAGAAATGCTCATTGCACTGGTGGCAGAGAACAATAAATTCATGGACGCGCATGACTGGCTTGCCAAGGCGCATGAAGCCAACGGTAAATTTTCTGAGGCCCAGGCGGTGCTGCAAAACGCGGTAACTATTTCGCCCAACGCATTGCAGCGTTTGCGCAAGCTGGGCGAAATAGCATTCGAAACTGGTGATGTCGGCACTGCCGAAAAGGCTTTCCAGCAAGTCGTTACCAAGGCACGGTATTCGGAATTCCGTGATCCGGAAGATCATGTACGACTGGTCAAGACCCTGGTTAGCAAGGGAGATACCAGTCAGGCCGCGACAATTATTCGAGATCTGGACCGCTCGTTATCGGGCTCTGGCAAGGGCAAGGCTTGTCATGCCATTTCGTCTGCCATGCTGTTCAAGCAAACCGGCGATCTTGACCGCTCCAGCGAAGAGCTGAACAAGGCGGTTGAAGCCTGCCGTGACAATATTGGCTTGTCGACGGAGATGAAGATGACGCTGGCAAAAAATTGTCTTGATCAGAAGATGGATAGCGGTGCTACCGAAATCATGCTGGATGTAATGAACAATGCGTCCAGTAGTGCTGCAATGGCCAAGGCAGTGAACTTGTTCGAGCAATCCGGACGCGCCGATCTGGCGCAGAGCACTGCCAAGGAAAGTCGACGTATCGTGGTTGACCTTGTGGCATCCGGGGCAGAGAAGGCGCGCCTGGGTGATTACCGCGGTGCTGTGACATCGATGATGGAGGCCGTTAAAAAGTTGCCAGGGAATCCACAGGTGGTCTTCAATGCGGCTGTTGCACTGCTTAAGCATCTTGACCACCTTGGCTGGGATGAGCGCTTGGGCGATCAGGCAAGGACGATGATCGACACTGCGCGCCGGCTTGATGCCGCCAACCCGCGTTTGTCGTCCTTGACCGCATTACACCAAACCATCATGAAAAAATACGGCATTGCCTCAACAACGGGTGTGGCATCGCCCATCATTGATTCTTAGCGGAATCAATCCCAGCCATCGCGGGATTCCCCGTTGCTGATTTGGGCATCGCGGGAGAACATTTCACGCAGCTCATCACGTGCCTGCTTTGCCATCGACACCATCTGCTTCTGATCCTTGTAAAAGGGATAAACCGCTAGCAAGGTCTTGATATTGTGCCTGCGAAATTTCATCGCGGCCTGGCGTGCCTGAAACGCGCCGAAACCAAGCTGGTGCAATACCTGGCGCCCCAGTTGCAGAGCTGCTTCGAACGTTTCGCGCTCCAGTACGGTGACGCCACGGTCCATCAACTCGTAATAATGAGTCACGTTGCGGGCCCGCGCAAAGATAGGTAATGCCGGAAAAGCAATCCGCACTGCGTCAACTAACGCCAGGCTATCCGCGACATCATCAATGGCAACGACCAGAGCACGGGCTTTGGCAGCTCCCGCGACAGTGAGCAAATCAACGCGCGTTGCGTCACCGTAGAACACCTTCAGCCCGAACTTTCGTAACAGGTCTATCTGGTCAGGATCGTGATCCAGAACGGTTACGCCAATTTGATTGGCGTACAGCAAGCGACCGATAATTTGTCCAAAGCGTCCAAAGCCGGCAATGATGACCGGATTGTCCTGCAGCTCGACAGGTTCGTCCGGACGTTTCTTGTCGGCGCGGTGTCGCGGTGCGAGTACGCGATCGTAAAAAACCAGCAGTAGCGGGGTGGCCAGCATCGACAGAGCAACCACGACGACGAGCAACGACGCGATTTCCGGCGTCAGTACACGGGCAGTAGCTGCGGCCCCGAACACCACAAAGGCAAATTCACCACCCTGTGACAATAAAAAGGCAAAAAGCGCTTGTTGTCCGCGCGGTATGCCGAAGGATTTCGAAAGTAAATACAACAACAGCGTTTTGATGGAAAGAAATGCTGCAACCAAACCCAGCACGACCCACGGTTGTGCCCGGAAAATACCAAAGTCAACAGACATGCCAACGGCAATAAAAAACAGTCCAAGGAGCAAACCTTTGAAGGGCTCAAGGTCAGTTTCAAGGGCGTGTCGATATTCGGAATCTGCCAGCAGGACACCTGCCAGGAACGTGCCCAGCGCCATGGACATACCGACCCATTGCATCAACAACCCGATGGCGATGACGAGCAGTAATGCAAACGCGGTGAATATTTCGCGCATTCCTGTATTGGCAATGATGCGCAAGATCGGGCGAATCAGATAGCGACCACCGATGATCAGCGCGATGATTACGCCAACGATTTTCGCTGCGTCTATCCAGCCGAGACCTGCGGTCACTCCTGAATTCACTCCAAGCAGGGGAACAATCGCGATCATCGGAATGGCTGCCATGTCCTGAAAAAGCAGGATGGCGAAACTGGCCGAGCCCGCCGGCGTGGCCATCAGGTTCCGTTCCCCAATCGTTGCCAGCGCAATTGCTGTTGATGACAGTGAAAGCCCCAGTGCTGCAATCAGGGCGGTATGCCAGTCCACATTTAGTGCGATCCCGAATAGAAAAAGAGCTAGTGCGACCAGACCAACCTGCGCACCACCCCAACCGAAAATAGGTCGTCGCAACGACCATAAACGTTTAGGGTCAAGCTCCAGTCCGATCAGAAATAATAACAAGACGACGCCAAACTCCGAAAAATGCAGAATGTCGTCGACTTCGCTGATCAAGCCGAGTCCCCATGGTCCGATTGCTATGCCTGCAAGCAAATATCCGAGCACGGCTCCCAAGCCGAGTTTTTTTGCAACTGGTACGGCGATGACTGCTGCAACGAGATAAATCAAGGCGTTGAACAGAAGACTATGTTCCATGCTTGGCCGCCCAGTGAGGATACGTTTCGAGTTGCTCGACGTAGGTGGCGAGGTACTTATTTACCGACGCGTCATCTGCTTGATGCGCGCCATGAAAGATGTGTGGAGGTAGCCATCTCATCCCGCACATGCGCGCAGTTTGCTCCTGTGCTGGAAGAAAGGCGGAAAACGGATGCTGATGTACCCCGTCGGTCCGATAGGTGTCGCTAGTTCCACCCGTACTTGCAACGAGCCAATAGCTTTTGCCACGCAACGCGTTTCCTCCCGCGCCACATGCCCAGCCGGATTCGAGTACTACATCAAACCACTCCTTAAGCAGGGATGGCATGCTGTACCACTGAATTGGATGCTGGATAACTACAAGATCAGCTGCTTCAAGAAGGCGACTGTTCATGACGCACGTTGATATCGAAGTCGGGATAAATTTCATACAAATCGTGCACTTTTACATGTGGCATGCCAGCTGCTGCATCAGCGAGGCGTCGATTGACGCGCGAGCGCTGAAGGGATGCGTGGGCCAGGATCACCAGAATATTTGCCGATGACGTCATTGGTTGTAATCAATCATGTAAATTGGGACGTGAAATTTAATAGATCGCTACCTTAACAAATATCCAATACCAATGACTTGCGCTAACTCTGTGGCGATTGCTATTTCATTTGCCTTGTTTTTTGCCCGGGCGAGAATTTCCAACGTAATTTGAGGTTGTCATCCGACTACTGATTTCCAAAATGAAATGGATGCTATGACTAACACGCCAAAAGGAAAGACTGGAACGCCATCCCCGCACGCCAATGAGTCGGGGGATGTGGCTTCTTCTGCTCCTGATGCGGAAAAGCAGCCGTTGCCATGGGAGGTTGCGCAGCGAGAAACACCATGGATGCAATCCTGGAATGTACTTTCTGCACGCATTCGGGCCCTAAGCGATAAGGTGGGTAAAAAAATTGCCCGTAGGACCTTAAAAATTGGCGTGTCAGCGAGGATTTTTCATCCCGAACCAGGCGCAAAAGGATTGCGCGGAAAAACGTTGCAATACCTCGAGGAATCTATTGCTCAGTGGGTAATGTCCCGTGATGTGATGGTGTTTATGATACCGACGGTCAACACCAACGGCCTGCTCCATCCAAGCAACATCCGATTGCGCGATTATGCTAAGCATCTCGATGGATTGGTGTTGCAAGGAGGAGCGGACGTTTCGCCTCAAAGCTATTCCGAATTTGCTACCCGACCAGAGTGGAACGGCGACAGGGCGCGTGACATGTACGAACTTGAGTTATTGCACGAATTTATTGAAGCTGACAAACCTGTCCTCGGAATTTGCCGTGGTTGTCAGCTGATTAACGTCGCGTTTGGCGGCACGCTCTATCAGGACATTGCCTCGGACGTGCCCAATGCTATCGCGCATGTCAGCGATTTATATGACAGTCATCGCCACCCGATCACATTTCCGCAGGGTTCATCGTTAGGCAAAATGTTCGCGACCCAGGTCTCGCCTCTTGTGAACTCAATACATCACCAGGCAGTGAGGGACGTGGGGCGCGATCTTAACGTTGAGGCGGTGTCGGGCGAGGACCAAATAGTGGAAGCAATCCGCTACCGAAAAGCGCCGTTTGTTATGGGGCTGCAATGGCATCCGGAATTCCACAGGGCGGGTGGCATTGAGTTACTTGACTGCACGCCAGTCTTGGATGGTTTTTTAAGAGCAGCTCGAGAAACGCGGTTTTGAAAACGCCGTGACACATCCAAGTAGTTATGCATCCAAGACGGCTAAAAAATCATGTCTACGAGGCCTCTCATCATTGATGGTGGGAAAAATATATGCATCAATCGTCTAAAAAGGGGAAAAATTTACCCGAGTCATAGTATGATGCGCGGCGCTAGTAACTTTGATGGCTGAGTTATTTTGTTGAAATTCAACGATTTGATTGCCTGACAAATGAAAGCGGCACGGCGATTGACAAGGACCTTTCTCTCAAATATAGTTTGGGGTTCCCTGAGGAGGGGTGGCCGAGTGGTTAATGGCAGCAGACTGTAAATCTGCCCTCTTACGAGTACGCTGGTTCGAATCCAGCCCCCTCCACCAGGCTACGTCAGGAAATTGTAAGTGCAGTACTAGGTGGAAATTGCGAATATGGTGACCCTCGCGGGTGTAGCTCAATGGTAGAGCTGAAGCCTTCCAAGCTTATGACGAGGGTTCGATTCCCTTCACCCGCTCC
>AEPR01000232.1 GCA_000195205.2 Oxalobacteraceae bacterium IMCC9480
ACTCGGATTGCTGAAAATAAGCAGCCGAACCCACCCCGAAAGCCATTCCCCATGAGCAAGCCACAACACCCTTCCCGGATGTCGACCGGCGTGCCGGGTTGCGACGAAATTCTCGACGGCGGGCTGGTCGCCGGGCGCTGCTATCTGATCGGTGGATCGGCCGGTGCCGGCAAGACCATCTTTTCGCTGCAATGGCTGCGCGCCGGCTTGCAGCGCCATGAAAAATGCCTCTACATCACGTTGTGCGAACCCGGTCCCGAGATCATCCGCAATGTCTCCGGCTTCGGCTGGGATCTGGAGCAGATCGCCATCGTGGACCTCTCGCCCAGCGGCACCGAACTGGGGGATGACCCGGGCGAGTACCATATTTTTCCACCCGGCGAAGTCGAAAGCGCACCGCTCTGGAAAGCCATTTACGACGCCGTGCGCAGCGCCCGGCCCGACCGGCTGGTGATCGATTCGGTGACCCAGTTGCGCTATCTGGCCACCGATGAATACCAGTTCCGCAAGAACATCCTGGCGCTGGTGAACTTCCTCAACGGCAGTGGCACCACTTCACTGCTGGCTTTTGATCCGACCGAGATGGTGCGCGACACCTCGGTCGCGCTGGCGGTCGATGGCGTGATCCGCCTGAGCAAGGATATTTCGGCCGGACTGGGCATCGGCCTGCGCAGCCTGGAAGTCGAAAAACTGCGCGGTTCGGGCTTCATGTCAGGCCGCCATCCGATGCGTATCACCGGCAACGGCATGCGCGTCTTTCCGCACCGGATCGAGCACACCGGCACGCTCAATCCGGGCGACCAGATGATGTCATCGGGCATTGCCGAACTCGATCAATTGCTGGGCGGTGGCCTCGAATCCGGCACTACAACGCTGCTGACCGGCCCGACCGGCACCGGCAAAAGCACGCTGGGCACGCAGTTCCTGGCGCATCATGCCAGGCGCAGCCGCGCGGTGCTGTTCACCTTCGAGGAACCGGCCAGCTTCATCATGGCGCGCAGTCGCGGCATCGGTGCGCCCATCGATGACGTGGTGGCCTCCGGCGCGCTGAAGATCGTGCGCATCAATCCGATCGAACTCTATCCCGATGAATTCCTGGCCGCGATCCGCGACGCCGTCGAAATCGATGGCTGCACGATGGTGATGATCGACAGCCTGCGCGGCTATCTGTTTGCGATGGAAGAATTCGGCAAGCCGCAGGCGCACATCCACAACATGGTGACCTACCTGTCGCGCAACGGCGTCTCGACCTTGCTGATCAATGAAGTCGAGCACATCACCAGCACCAGCCTGAAAGCCACCGACCTCGGCGTGAGCCATCTGGCCGACAACATCATCCTGCTGCGCTATGCCGAATACGCCGGCCAGGTCATCAAGATCGTCGGCTGCCTGAAAAAGCGCATCGGCAATTTCCAGCCCGAGCTGCGCCAGATGAAAGTCAGCGCCTCCGGCATCGAGATCAGCGAGAAGCTGCAGCACCTGCAGGGCATCCTGACCGGCGTGCCGGGTTTCAAGCAAACGGACTGAACGATGAACCGCTCACCGACTCTCGCGACGATCGGCCTGCTGATCGCCGATCCGACTGATCGCCGTCTGCTGGCGCAGTTTCTGCAGCAAACCGGGCATCAGGTGCAGATCCTGCAGCCGTCCGCGCTGAGCGCCGGCAAGGTCGATGCGGCGCTGTGCATCACCGATGAACAGGCCGCGCGCCGGCACGGCAACGCCCTGCTCGATCTGAAGCAGCAACTGCGGCCGCTGTATTTTCCGGTCCTGCTGACGCTCACCGGCAAGCAGCGCGCCACCAGCTGGCTGCGTACCGGCTTTGACGATGTGCTGCGCCTGCCGCTGAATAAGGATGATTTGCTGGCGCGGCTCGAAGCCTTCCTGCGCCTGCGCCGTCATTCCGAAGAATTGCAACGCGATAGCGACCTGCGCTATCGCAGCACCTTTGACCTGGCTCCAGTGGGCATAGTCCACACCACGCCGGACGGCGACATCACGTTGGCCAACCCGCGTTTTGGCGCGATGCTGCGCCTGTCCGGACCGGCTTTACCGGGCCGCAAAATCACTGACATGGTCGCCGGCGAAGACCGCGACCAGATGCAGGCCGCCATCGCGGCCTTGCTGGCCGGCAGCCAGACCGAAACCGCCTCTTTCGACCTGCGCTTCGCGCGTCAGGATGGAAGCTTGCTGTGGACCAGCGTGACGCTGTCGCTGGTGCGCGGCACCGGCATCGCGCCACGTCATTTGCTGGCATTGATCGAAGACATCAGCCTGCGCAAGGAAATGGAACAGGCGCTGCGTGAATCGGAGCGCTTCGTCAGGGCCACCATCGATGCACTGTCCGAACACATCTGCGTGGTCGATGAAACCGGCCGGCTACTGGCGGTCAACAAGGCCTGGGCAAACTACGGCAACGACAGCGACGAGGTGACCGCGATCGACTGGCGTGGCTTCAATTACCTGACAGTGTGCGATGCCGCAGCCGCGAGTGGTCTCGAGGACGGTCGCCTGCTGGCGCAAGGCATGCGCGCCGTACTGGCCGGCACGCAGGAAGACTTCCATTACGAATACCGTTGCGGCACGGCGGCCAGGCCGAGCTGGTTCCTCGCCAGGCTGACGCGCTTTCCGTTGGACGGGCCGATGCGCATCGTGGTCTCGCACGAAGACATCACCGACAGCAAACTGGCGCAAAAGCACCTGACCTATCTGGCCCACTACGACAACCTGACCGGTTTGCCGAACCGGGTGCTGTTTTACGACCGCCTGAAACAGGTGCTGCTGCAAGCCGAACGCAGCAACTGGACGGTGGGCGTGATGTTCATCGACCTCGATCATTTCAAGGCGGTCAACGATACGCTGGGCCACGCGGCCGGTGACACCGTGCTGCAACAGGCCAGCCGGCGCATCCTCGACAGCCTGCGCGCCAATGACACCGTCGGGCGTCTGGGTGGAGATGAGTTCGGCGTATTCCTGCCGGATCTGGCGACGCCACAGGATGCGGCCATGCTGGCAGGAAAAATCACGCAAGCCCTGTCGCTTCCCTTCGTGATCGCCGGTACCGAACTGTTTGTCACGCCCATCATCGGCATCACGCTCTATCCGCGCGATGGCAATACCGCCGACGTGCTGATCTCCAGCGCCGATACGGCGATGTACCGGGCCAAGGAACTCGGGCGCAACGGTCATCAGTTTTTTACGCCGCACATGACCGCGCGGATGAGCGCGCAGAGTCGCCTCGAAAGCGGCTTGCGCAAGGCGCTCGAGCGCCAGGAACTGTCGCTGCATTATCAGCCGCAGGTCGACATCGCCAGTGGCCGCATCACCGGTGTCGAGGCCTTGCTGCGCTGGCACCATCCCGAGATGGGAATCATCTCGCCGGCGCAGTTCATTCCGATTGCCGAAGACACCGGCCTGATCGTGCCTATCGGCGCCTGGGTGATGCAAGCTGCCTGCTTGCAGAACATGGCATGGCAACGGGCCGGTCTGGCCCCGATCGTGATGGCGGTCAACCTGTCGGCACGTCAGTTCAAGCACAACGACGTCGAAACGATGGTGCGCGAGGTCCTGCAGGACACCGGGCTGGACGGCAGTTATCTGGAACTCGAAGTGACCGAGGGCATCGTGATGGAAAACACCGAAGCACTGATCGCCACGATGGATGCGCTCAAGGCCATCGGCGTGCGCCTGTCGCTGGACGACTTCGGCACCGGCTATTCCAACCTGGTCTACCTGAAACGTTTTCCGCTCGACACCATCAAGATCGACCGTTCCTTCGTCAGCGGCATCGGCCAGGGCGACGATGCGGTAATCGCTGCCACCGTCATCACGCTCGGACATCACCTGAACCTGAAGGTCATTGCCGAGGGCGTCGAAACCCCGGACCAGCGCAACGTGCTGCAACAACTGGGCTGCGACATCATGCAGGGCTACCTGTTCAGCCGGCCGCTGACGGCCGAAGCGACCACGGCCCTGCTGTGGCAGCACCAGCCCGGATGATCCGGCGGCGGTTTGCCTGTGCTACAGTGCGCCGCATGAGAGCGACTTTCCACACCGTGATGATCTGGCTGATGCTGCTGGCAATCCCCGTCCAGGGTTTTGCTGCAGCCACCATGCTCGTGTGTGAACCGATCGCTGCCATGACGGCCGCAGAGGCAAGCGCCGCCCCGCACGACCACGCGGCGATGCTGGCGGCACAAGCGTCCGGCAAGCCGGACCAGCCCGCCACTTCGGGTCATCATACCGCCGCCAAATGCGGCAACTGCGCTACCTTCTGCATCGGCATCGTAATGATGAGCTCGACCCAGCCCGCCCTGCCGGCGCTCGACTTTCCATCGCAAGCTGTCGTCACGCCGATCCCCCTGCTGACCTCGGTCATTCCCGACCATCCCGAACGCCCCCCGCAAGTCCGCCTCGCCTGATTCCGGTTAATCCCTGCCCGCACTGCGGACAGGCCTTCTCCTTCTGATTCCCGAGGTTGATCATGAAATACCCCATTGCCTGCGCCATGGCGACTCTGTTGCTGGGCGGTTGCGCCAGCTTTTCGCCGGACGGCGGTTTTGATACCGTCACCAGCGCCACCCGCGACCGGCTTGGCAAGGACACCCGCATCGTCCGCACCGACGCCGATGTCGCTGCCCTTGCCGACACCCTGGCACCTCTGCTGGCAACCCCGCTGTCGGTCGACAGCGCGGTACAGATTGCGCTGCTCAATAATCGCGGCCTGCAAGCGACCTACCAGCGACTTGGCGTCGCCGAAGCCGACCTGGTCCAGGCCGGCCGGTTACAAAATCCGCGCTTCGGTTTCAAGCGCACCCACGAAGGCAGCGACGTGCTGGTCGACCGCAGCCTGACCATCAACCTGGTCAACCTGCTGACCGCACCGCTGGCCACCCGCATTGAAAGCCGTCGCTTCGAGCAGACCCGTCTGCAAGTCGCCGATGCCGCCCTGACCGTCGCGGCCGACACCCGTCACGCCTATTACGGCGCACTTGGCGCTGCGCAGCAACGCACCTATGCCCGGCAAGTCAGCGACGCCGCCGAAGCCGGTGCCGAGCTCGGCACCCGCATGGCCAAGGTCGGCAACTGGAGCGCACTCGACATGGCGCGCGAACAGAGCTTTCATGCCGACGCGATTACGCGACTGGCGATGGCCGACAAGGAAGTGCTTGCCAGCCGCGAAAAACTGGTGCGGCTGCTCGGCCTCGATAGCGCCAGTGCCTTCACGCTGCCGGATCGTCTGCCGGACTTGCCGGCTGCTGCCATCGCGCTGAAGCAGGTTGATCAGATTGCGCTGCGCGAACGGCTCGATATCCAGGCCGCTAAATTGCAACTGGAGGCCACCGCGGCTTCGCTGAACCTGACCCGCAGCACGCGCTTCGTCAATGCACTGGAAATCGGCGGCGTGCGCAACTCGGCCAGCGGCAAGCCACCCGAAACCGGCTATGAGCTGAGCCTGGAAATCCCGCTGTTTGACTGGGGCACGGCGCGTGTCGCCAAAGCCGAAGCGACCTACATGCAAGGCGTCCACCAGCTGGCCGACACCGCCATTGCGGCGCGCAGCCAGGCCCGTGAAAGCTACGGCAATTACCGCGTTTCGTATGACCTCGCACGCCATTACCGTGACCAGGTCATGCCGCTGCGCAAACGCATTTCCGACGAAACCATGCTGCGATACAACGGCATGCTGGTGAGCGTGTTCGAGCTGCTGGCCGATGCGCGCGAGCAGTCCGGTGCCGCCCACGGTTACATCGGTGCCCTGAAAGATTTCTGGATCGCTGACAGCGATCTGCAAGCCGCACTCGGCGGACGCCTGCCGTCCGCTCCTGATGGAGAAAAAAAATGAATTCACGTCGCAACTTCCTCTCCGGCAGCGTCGCCACCATGCTAGGTGCCGCCCTCGTCACCAAGGTGGGTGCCGCCAGTTTGCCCGAAGCCCCGCTGCAATCCAGCGCCGCCACGATGCCACCGCTGATGCCGCCGAACGGCCGGCCATACAACCCGGTGGTCACGCTCAATGGCTGGACGCTGCCCTGGCGCATGAAGGACAACGTCAAGGAATTCCATCTGGTGGCCGAACCGGTAGTGCGTGAAGTCGCACCCGGCATGACCGCCAACCTGTGGGGTTACAACGGCCAGAGTCCGGGCCCGACCATCGAAGTCGTCGAAGGCGACCGGGTGCGGATTTTTGTCACCAACAAACTGCCCGAACACACCAGCATCCACTGGCATGGCCAGGAACTGCCCAATGGCATGGACGGCGTGACCGGCCTGACGCAGCCCGGCATTGCGCCCGGCAAGACCTTCGTCTACGAATTCATTGCACGCCGCCCCGGTACTTTCATGTATCACCCGCATGCCGATGAAATGGTGCAGATGGCGATGGGCATGATGGGAAGCTGGGTCACCCATCCGAAAAATCCGGCGCAGCACCGGGTCGACCGCGATTTCGTGTTCCTGCTCAACGCCTACGACATCGAGCCCGGCGCGCGCGTGCCGAAGGTCAATACGATGCTCAACTTTAATCTGTGGACCTTCAACAGCCGCGTCTTTCCGGGCATCGATCCGCTGGTGGTGCGCCAGGGCGACCGGGTCCGCATCCGCGCCGGCAACCTGACCATGACCAACCATCCGATCCACGTGCACGGTCACTCGTTCGAAGTCACCGGCACCGATGGCGGCTGGGTGCCCGCCACCGCGCGCTGGCCGGAAGTGACCACCGATATCGCCGTCGGTCAGATGCGCGCCATCGAGTTCGTTGCCGACGCCCCGGGCGACTGGGCGCTGCACTGCCATAAATCGCATCACACGATGAACGCCATGGGCCACAATGTGCCGACCATGATAGGCGTCGACCACAGCGGCGTTGCGCAAAAGATCAATGCGCTGGTGCCGGATTACATGGTGATGGGCGACAAGGGGGGCTCGATGGGCGGCATGCAGATGCCTTTGCCTGAGAACACCTTGCCGATGATGAGCGGCGACGGGCCATTCGGCGATATCGAAATGGGCGGGATGTTCACCGTGCTCAAGGTTCGCACCGGGCAGGCCCGCAACGACTACAAGGACCCCGGCTGGTACAAGCATCCACCGGGAACACTGGCACGCGAATGGACCGGCCCGATGCCGGTCGCCGACGCTGCCAAGGCACCACCCGCCGATGCCAACACACTCGATGTCAAGCGCGGCAGCATGCCTGGCATGCATCATTAACCAACTGGAGTCCGCCATGTACAAGCGAACCGTCTTTGCTTTTTTTATACCCCTTCTCGCTGCCGTCATGGCGCCGGCAGCATTTGCCCACGGCGCCCTGAAAGAAGCCAGTCCGGCAGCCGGTGCGGTGCTCGACACCGCGCCGGCGCAGATCCGCCTGCTGTTCAATGAGGCGCTCGAAGCCGGCTTCAGCAAGATCACGCTGACCGATGGTGCCGGCGTGGTGCTGGCGACGCCGGCGGCGAAGGTCGAAGCGGACCATCCGGATAGCCTGGTGCTGGTGCCACCGGCGCTGGCCGCCGGGACCTGGCAGGTGCAATGGTCCACGCTGACTCGCGACGGGCACCGGACCAAAGGTAGCTACGTATTCCGGGTGAAATAATGATCGCCCTGGTGGCGCTGCTCAATCTGGCGCTGGCGGTGCTGGTCGGTGCCACGCTGGCCGGATCGTGGCTGTCCGGACAATCGTCGGGATGGGCCGGTGCTGCTGCCGCCCGGGCCCGGGTCACGGCGCGCCGCGCCGCTGCCCTGACGCTGCTGGCGAGCGTGCTGGTGCTGTGGTTTCAGGTGGCCGTGATGACGGAACTACCCCTGCTCGCCGCCGCACCGGCAGTGGTGGCGGTGCTGTCAGGCTCGCATTACGGACTGAGCTGGCTGGCCGGTTGCATCGCGCTGGTGCTCATTCTGGCACTGCAGGCGTCGGGCCGGCGCGCGGTCGGCCCGGCCATCGCCGGCGCGCTGGTGGTGTTTGCGGTCAGTCGCAGCCTAGTCAGCCATGCGGTGATGGACGGCGATCTGAGCTGGTCGGTGGCCATGGAAAGCCTGCACCTGCTGCTCATCAGCGCTTGGATCGGCATGGTGCTGCTGGCGGGCTGGGTCGTGCTGGCGCGACCGGCCGGTCATGCGCCGGCCGACCTCGACAGTTGCCGTCGCTACGCAGCCACCTTATCGCGCGCTGCGTCGCTGGCGCTGGCCGGCATACTGCTGACCGGCGGCTTCAATGCGTGGCGCGCGATGAGTGACATCGACCAGCTCGTGACGACCAACTGGGGCCTGAACCTCACGGCCAAGCTGGTGCTGGTGGTGCTCGCCGTTGTGCTTGGCGCGATCAACCGCTGGCGGCTGGTGCCGGCCCTGATGCGCGGACCGGACAGCGATCATGCGTGCCGGCGTTTTGTCCTGAACCTGCGCCTCGAAGGCGTGGTGCTGATGCTGGCGCTGATCGCCGCTGCATTGCTCAGTGCCGGGTCGCCACCGGGCGACTGACTCCCCCTATTTTTTTCTCCGGAAAGACACTATGAACCAGAAAACCGCAAGCGCCTGCTGCAGCAACCATGCCACCCCGGCAGCTCCTGCCGACAAGCCGTACACCGATCCGGTATGCGGCATGAAGGTCGCCGCCAATCCCGAAAAAACCGTCACCCATGACGGCACCGATTACCATTTTTGCAGCCAGGGATGCGTCACCAAGTTCAAGGCCGATCCGGACAAATACCTTCACCCGCAAGCCGCCGAGAAAATGCCTGCCGGAACCGTCTTCACGTGTCCGATGCACGCAGAAATCCGCCAGGTCGGCCCCGGCTCCTGCCCGCTGTGCGGCATGGCGCTCGAACCGCTGGAAGCCAGCGCCGAAGACGACACCACCGAGCTTGATGACATGACGCGCCGGCTCTGGATCAGCGTGGCGCTGACAGTGCCGCTGATGTTGCTGACGATGGGCGACATGCTGTTCGGCACGCCGCTCCATGAGCGACTCGGCATGACGCTGTTCAACTGGTTGCAGGCGGGGTTGGCGACGCCGGTCGTGCTGTGGGCCGGCTGGCCGTTTTTCACGCGGGCCGCTGCGTCATTCCGGACCTGGAACCTCAATATGTTCAGCCTGATCGGTCTTGGCACCGGGACGGCTTTTGCATTCAGCACGGTCGCGCTACTGTTTCCGGGCTTGCTGCCGGCGGCGTTTTTGATGGATGGCATGGCACCGCTGTACTTCGAAGCAGCAGCCGGCATCACGACGCTGGTGCTGGTCGGGCAGGTGCTGGAACTGCGCGCCCGGGCGCGCACCAATAGCGCGATCAAGGCGCTGCTGGCGCTGACACCCGACACGGCCGTGCGCCTGCGCGACGATGGCAGTGAAGAAGACATCGCCCTCGATCAGGTGGTGCCGGGCGACCGCCTGCGCGTCAAGCCGGGGGCGCGTATTCCGGTCGATGGCGAAATCCTCGAAGGCCACTCCAATGTCGATGAATCGATGATCAGCGGCGAGCCGGTCCCGGTCGAAAAATCGGTCGGCAGCAACGTCGTCGCCGGCACCGTCAATCAAACCGGTACCTTCGTTTTCACGGCTAAAAAAGTCGGCGCTGATACGCTGCTGGCGCACATCATCACGCTGGTCAATGCGGCCAGCCGCTCGCGTGCACCGATCCAGAAACTGGCCGATACGGTGGCTGGCTGGTTCGTGCCCGGCGTGATGCTGGTGGCGCTGCTGGCGTTCGGGCTGTGGAGCTGGCTCGGGCCGGCACCGGCGCTGGCGCATGCGCTGGTGGCGGCGGTTTCGGTGCTGATCATTGCGTGTCCGTGCGCGCTCGGGCTGGCCACGCCGATCTCCATCATGGTCGGCATCGGTCGCGGTGCGCAGCAAGGCATCCTGATCAAGGATGCCGAGGCGCTGGAGTTGATGGAAAAAGTCACCGCGCTGGTCATCGACAAGACCGGCACGCTGACCGAAGGCAAGCCGCGCGTGCAGCAGGTCACTGCTGCTGACGGCTACGACGACGCGCAGGTGCTGGCGCTGGCAGCGGCACTCGAAACCCGCAGCGAGCATCCGCTGGCGCAAGCCATCGTTGATGAAGCCGCCCAACGCAAAGTGAGCGTCGGCAGTGCCAGCGATTTTGTGTCACTCACCGGCCTCGGTATCCGCGGGCAGGTCGACGGCCAACGTGTCGCGATCGGCAATGCGGCGCTGATGGCGCAGGAACAGGCCGATACCGCGCCGCTGCAAGATCGCATCAAGGAGCTGCAGGAGAAGGCGCATACGGTGATGCTGCTAGCGGTCGACGGCAAATTCGCCGGACTGGTCAGCGTCACTGATCCGGTCAAGCCGACCGCTGCACCGGCCATCGCCGCCCTGAAAGCAGCCGGCCTGCGCATCGTGCTGCTGACCGGCGACAACCCGGCCACGGCAAAGGCGGTCGCGGACCACCTCGGGATTACCGAAGTCCATGCCGAAGTCATGCCCGAAGATAAATACCAGCATGTCAAGCGCCTGCAGGCCGATGGTGCAATCGTCGCGATGGCCGGCGACGGCATCAATGACGCGCCGGCGCTGGCGCAAGCCGACGTCGGTATCGCGATGGGCACCGGCACCGAAGTGGCGATGCAGAGTGCGCGCATCGTGCTGGTCAAGGGCGACCTGTCCGGCATCGCCGAAGCGCGCCTGCTGAGCCGCGCGACGATGCGCAACATCCGCCAGAACCTGGTGTTCGCGTTCGGCTACAACCTGCTCGGCATTCCGCTGGCCGCCGGCGTGCTGTACCCGTGGTTCGGGCTGCTGCTCAGTCCGATGGTGGCCAGCGGGGCGATGGCGCTCAGTTCGGTGTCGGTGATCACGAATGCGTTGCGGCTCAAGGGCAAATCGTGAAGCACCTGCACCAAGCCGCGGACCTCAGCGCTGGAACGGACTGAGCCGCAAAAACGTCGGCAGCGCGGCCGTCGCGCCGCGCGTACCGACCGCGCCGATGCAGCGCATCACATCCTTCGCATTGCCGGCGGCATCGGTGGCGACGGTGCGTGCATCACCTTCATGACCATCCGGCACGCAGATCGACGGATGATCGAACGGCGCGCGCTGGAAGCGTACCCGCTCGTCGGTCAGGCTGAGCAGGAACGCGACCAGGTCGTCCTTCTGCGGCTGGGTCAGTCCGAGCGGACGCATGGTGGGGTCCGGTACCGGCTGGTTGGCCACGGTAAAGTCGCCGCCCCGATTATAAAAATCGACCACCTGCATCAGCGTGGACTTGCCGCCGTTATGAAAATACGGCCCGGTCAGTTCGACATTGCGCAGCCCCGGTGTCTTGAAAGCGCCATCGATCGCCAGCGGTGCACCGGTCGCAACCGGCACTTCCTTGGCCGGATCGAACCCGCTGCCAAGCAAGGCGGTCTTGCCGGCAATCGCCATGCGGGTTTCCGAGAGCGGATTGCCGAACGGATCAAGCCCGCCGACACCGGGATCGTCGGCAGTCGGCCGCACGCCGGTATTGAAAAACCCATTGTCATAACGGAACACCGTGTTGTTCGCGCCGGGACGCTGGTCGAGCCGGCCTTCTGCCGTCACGTTGGACACCGATGCGCTGGTCAATTCAGGGCCGGCATGGCAACGCACGCATTGCGCCGGCCCCCGGAAAATCGTCAGTCCGCGCACCTGCTGCGTAGTGAGTGCCTGCTTGTTGCCTGCCGCGTAACGATCGAATGGCGTGTCGTCGGACACCAGCGTGGCCTGGTACAACTGCACCGCCAGGCTGAAAAACAGCGAAAAATTGGCTTCGGCTTGCGAGATCTGGTCACCGTTCTGCGGCCGCTGGCTGCTGCGGTCATGCCGGCTGCGTTCCAGATCGGACTGGCGCGCGCGCTGCACTTCGCCGGTGGCGACATTGATCCGCACGCCGGAACGCCAGTATTCCGGCCGGTAGGCTTGCTTTACCAGGTCCGCATAGGTTGGCGTGTTGCGCGCCAGCGGGCCGAGCACGCTGTCATCCGGCGCGATGCGCTGATCGGCCAGCAACTTGCTGCCGGCCAGCTTGCGACCCAGATTGGCAAAACTGCGATTGCGGCAACTCATTTCGTTTTCGCTCAGCGGCGGACCCGAGGCAACCGAGCCCAGTGCCGACCCCGACAACGTCATCCGGGCCGGTCGCACCACGCCATTTTGCAGGGTCCAGACCTGCGCATCGGCATTGCGCAGTCCGAACGGATCGATGCCGTTCATCATGTTGTTGCCGCGACCATCCCAGAAATTGCGGAAATTGAACACCGTATTGAAGACGCTGGGCGCATTGCGCGGCTCGACCCGGCGGGTATTGACGCCGCCCAGACTGAAGCCCGAACCGCCGTGGCCAACCACGTCCGGCACGCTGCTGCAGCGGTCCGGTCCACCACTGCTGTCGATGCCGCCGAACAGCGTGGTCAGCACGCCCTGCGACGACACCACATCGTTACTATCGCGGCCGCGCGTGCTTGCCAGATCCGGATTGGCAAAGCGCGTCAGCGGAAAATCGGCGGGGGTCAGCGTCGCGTTCGGGCCGCCGAGCTGGAAGGTCTTGTCACCGGCCAGCAGGCCGGGGTTGATCTGGTTCTTGACGCGGTTGTCGGCACCGGCGTGGAAATGGCAGCTGGCGCAGGCGGTTTTGTTGTCGCTGCCGACCCGGGTATCCCAGAACAGCGCCTTGCCGAGCTGGATCGCGGCGCGCTTGTCCTGCACGATGGCAGCCAGCTGGTCGGGCGGCGGTGCCGGCACCGGCACGGTTTTCAGGGACGCCAGCGGTGCCGGTTCTCCGGTACTGGTCTGGGCTTGCAAGACACCCATGCCGACGGCCAGGCCGATCAGGCTGGCTTGCCGGACATGACGGATGACGCGCTGGCGCGCCGGTACACAACTTTCCTCAGTGGTAATCATGGTGACTCCGTAGGACGATTACCTCCCTGATGGTGTTTTTTATGACTACGGCGGGTTAGACGTCGCTGGTCCGGTTTGTTCCGCTGCAACTGAAAGTACTTGCCAACGGCACCGCATCGAGTGTGAAACATGCGACCATCGGGGTCCTTTTTCCTGCCCCCGCCTGCGATCTTCTTATGCCCATCCCGGAACACAGCACCACGCAATGGCAATGGTCGCGCTTCGACCAGCTCGGCCTGCACGACCTGTACGCGCTGCTGGCATTACGCCAGGAGGTCTTCGTTGTCGAACAGGCGTGTCTGTTCCAGGATATCGATGGTGCCGACCAGGCCTCGTGGCATTTGCTGGGCTGGCAGGTGCGCGATGGTCAGCGCACGCTGGCGGCGTATCTGCGCTGCCTGCCGCCCGGCGTCAAGTATCCGGAAGCCTCGATCGGCCGGGTGATCAGCGCGGCATCCGCGCGCGGCACCGGGCTGGGACGCGCATTGTTTTCAGAGGGACTGAAACACCTGCTGCAGGTCTGCCCTGGGCAAGCGATCCGGCTCGCCGCACAGCAGCGGCTGGAGGGCTTTTACGCAAGCTTCGGCTTCGTGACCTGCTCGGCGGCGTATCTGGAAGACGATATCCTGCATGTCGACATGCGGTGCCCCATCGACAACCCGTAGGGTGGGCACAGGGGTATCGTGC
>AEPR01000231.1 GCA_000195205.2 Oxalobacteraceae bacterium IMCC9480
TGCCGTCGTCAAACGGATGCAAGGTGACAAACCACAAGTGCGCAAGGCCGGCCTTGATCAGTGGCGGCAGGGCCGATGGACTGTTGGACCAGTCGATGAACCGTGCGCATTCGATGTCCAGTCGTTCCGACGGTGGCGCTTCGAAATGGACCCGTTGTCGTCCGATCGGGCCAGAGATCACCTGCATGGCGCCTGTTGCGTCATCGCGCCAGCCACCTATCGTGATGCGTGACAAGCCAGAATAACCAGTTGGAAAGAGCGCTGCATGCCAGCCAAATAGGCGCTCCCGGGTGAGCGGGGCGCGGCAATTGCCGGTCGCGTCCAATACCATGTCGACTACGCCCTCGACGTGACGATCCACCGGTGCCAGTGCGCCGATATCCACCCCCATGCGGCGTGCGATGGAAGATCGTACTGAACCAACATCAAGTTGTTCACCTTCGATTTCGCTGGTCTTGACCACGTCATCGGTGAGGGTCAACAAACTGGCCTGGTCACGCAACGTGACGCCCACATCGGCAAGTCGTCCCATCAATCTGCCCTGGGCGTGGCTGACATCGGCCAATCGATGCACCAGCGTCGCGAGGTCGTAGCGCCAAATTGGCCAATCTCCGGCTTGCCAGATGTATGTGTAATCGTCGCTTTTCATGCGGAGATTATGAGGGGCATTCTCCGCACGAGCAAGTTATTCACCGCATCTTTTGCGGAAATTAAATCAGGATTGGTCGTATTTATCAAAAGAGCGACATGTCTGCGGAAAATCACAATGAGCAATTACTTTTCAGCACAAAACCGGTTCTAAAAAATACGATATACGCCTTCAGAGAAAAACCCTCTGATAATCTCAGTACCGGTTATTGAATAATTAAATTACACACGTCAGGCGCCAGATCAACAAGATGGCTATTGCGGCTCTGTCTGCTTTTTAGCAGATTAGTTCACTGAACCACACTCAGTCTTTCTCAATTATTTATTTAGTGATTATTGATTATTTGCATAGTCAGTTAATAAAATTTGGCTATTCGGCCGAATCAACCGGAATAAAAAAAGGATTATCAACATGCATGAACTTGTTTATCCGCGTGAGCGCACGCTCGGGGCGATTACCTTGTTACTTGGTCTTCTGGCCTGGTTGGGTTTACTCATCGGCACCTTTGGTATCGCCTTGGTCATACTGGCGCTCGGCTTCGTGATTTACCTGTTCGTTCAATCCGCCTTGATCGCTCACATCAAGGGCAATGGCGTTGAACTGACAGAGACGCAATTCCCCGATTTGTATGCACAATTCACCGCCTGTTGCGATCGACTGGAGATACGAACCCGTCCCCAGGCGTACATCCTCAATGGCAATGGCGGCCTCAATGCGTTCGCCACTAAATTCCTCGGTACCCACTATGTTGTGTTGATGTCGGACGTGGTCGATGCGATGGCCATGCATGCCGATGGCGTACGGTTTTACATCGGCCACGAGCTTGGCCATTTGCGTATGCGACATCTGAATGGCCATCTGATTCGTTGGCCTGCGCTGTGGCTACCGCTGCTCGGTGCCGCGTATTCACGGGCCCGTGAAAGCACCTGCGACCGCCACGGACTGGCCTGCAGCAGCTCGCCCGAAAATGCCGCCCGCGCCCTTGCCGCCTTGTCCGCGGGTGCCGACCGCTGGAAACAGCTCGACGTCACCGCTTATCTGCGCCAGACCAGCCACACGTCCGGCTTCTGGATGTCATTCCACGAACTGACCTCGGGATACCCTTGGCTAAGCAAGCGCGCAGCCCGCGTCATGAACACAGAAGCGCCCATGTCCATGCCCAGGCGCAATGGCCTGGCCTATTTATTGGCGCTGTTCATTCCTTACGCCGGGCGATTGGGGGCGGGCTTCGGTGCACTGATGATGATCTACATCATCGGTGTGCTGGCCGCCGTAGCCCTTCCGGCCTACCACGACTACACCGTCAAAGCCAAGGTCAAGGCCGCCATCGAGCAATCGCAAGACGCGGGTGACAAATAGACTGGTGCTTTCAGGTCCATTTGAAAAGTCCTGATTGACTACTTCAGGGCTTGTCTTGCGCCGCCATCGCCCGTTCCTGCTTGGCGTGGTTGGCCAGATACTCAGCGTGTTGCGCTGCGGTGCGTTCGGTGCCCAGATTGGCGAAATGCTCGCGCAGTTTGTCGGCGGGCAAATCTGCACCGTAGCAGGGGGTGCCGGGTTGCTGCCGCCAGGACGCGTGCAGGTTGCCGTCGTCCACCGCGTCAAAACCCAATTCCTGCACCAGGGCCATGACTTTCTGCTTGGCTGCTTCATGGTCGCCGGCCACTGGCAGGGAGATGCGACCCGGCGTGCCGGCGGGCAGGCCCTTGTTTTCAAGGTGGTCGAAGTAGATGTTGTTAAATACTTTCACTACCGGACGGCCCAGGTGCTGCTGCACCCATTCGCTTTCTGTGAGCTCACCCGTTTCCAGTTCCAGGATATGTCCGTCGCGCAGCAGCGGATAGTAGTTGCTCGTATCGATGACAGGCACGTCGTCCGCGACGTCTGCGAACAGGTCCTTGGGGAGGTCGGGGATGTGTATAAGCGGGATGGTGACCACGATGATGTCGCCGTGGCGGGCTGCTTCCCGGGCCGTCACCGGCGTGGCACCGGTTTTTTTGGCTACCTCTGTGAGCGTGTCTGGTCCACGCGAATTGGCGATGTGGACCGAGTGACCGAGGCTGACGAGTCGGGTGGCGAGGGCGCTGCCGATATGGCCGGCTCCAATGATTCCAATGTTCATAGTGTCCTTAGAGTGAAGTGATTCGCACAGCGGGGAGTGGCCCCGACAGCGCGACAGACAGCGACAGCAAATGACTTTTTTGGCGGGTAGCCACCGGAGTTCGTAGCGTGCAACATCTCGGTGTACCACTTCCATCAAGCAAGCTGCGCCGGAAAAAGTGATGTCGATCGTACACCTAAAGTTGAGGCCGGTCCGACAAGACCCGACGGTGCGGTCTGGTGGCCGGCAATCAAGGTCGCTGGAATCCTGATGGCATTGTTTTCGACGATACTGAGCGAATCAACAATGATCAGCCCTTGGCTCAAGCTAGCCAGTCAATGTGATCTGATCGTGTTCCGCAGAAAATGAATGCGTCCACCAGAAGGAGAAACAGATGACAACAACAACGGGCTGGTTTTATTGGGCAATTCTGTCTGCCGTCTTTGCGGCACTCACCGCGATTTTTGCCAAGATAGGAATTCAGGGCGTCGATTCCGACCTCGCCACCTTGATCCGGACGGCCATCATCATTGTGGTCCTGTCGGTATTCGTCGCCGCCACGGGCAAGTGGTCCGATCCCTTCGCGCTATCACCAAAAACGTGGTTGTTTCTGACCTTGTCCGGGCTGGCGACGGGTGCTTCGTGGGTCTGTTATTTCAGGGCGCTCAAGCTCGGAGAAGCCTCGAAGGTCGCCCCGGTGGACAAGCTCAGTCTGGTCCTGGTGGCGGTATTTGCGTTCGCGTTTCTGGGCGAACGGCCATCGCTGCGGGAGTGGTCAGGTATCGCCATGGTGGCTGGTGGTGTGCTTTTGCTGGCGTTTAAGCGCTGAAGCGACAGTTCACCAGAATCGCTTCGAAAAATCGTCTGGCAGCTGATTCGACGTGCCGGTGGTGCTATTCTCGAAAAAAAGTACCCGAACAAGAGTGGTTTGTTGATAAGGAGTGAAGTGTGAGCCAGCCCAATCATGTTGATCAGACGACGGAGCAAGCCGTTCGACAATTCCTCGTCCTCATAGCCACGCGCTACGACATGGCGGGTGCCATTATTTACGGTAGCCGGGCACGCGGAACGCACCGTCCGGATAGCGATGCCGATGTCGCTATTCTGCTTAACGGTGAACACCAACGCCTTCTGACAACCACGTTAGCAATGGCAGATCTGGCCTATGAGGTGCTACTTGAAACCGGCATCAATATTTCACCTATGCCGGTGTGGCTGGACGATTGGGACCATCCGGAACGGCACACCAACCCGGACTTACTCCGCAATATCGACAGGGAAGGGGTGCGACTGTGAAAGCGCGAAATTTGATGAAAAAGGCACTTCAGGCCGTGGCGTCGGCGAGGATGCTGATGGACGCGGGCGATGGTTACGGTGCTCAGGAACACACACTCCCCACCAACCGTTCGTCCTGAGCTTGTCG
>AEPR01000230.1 GCA_000195205.2 Oxalobacteraceae bacterium IMCC9480
AAGCCTGTCGAAGGAAGCTTGTCGAAGGCGAACCGTCCGTAACGCCTTCGACAAGATCAGAACGAACGGTTTCCGAGTACAACGGTGCCGGCGAACAAGAACAAGTCACGTATGGCGGTGTTGTTGGCTGGGGGACCGAAGAGACAGCGCAAATAAAAAATATCTGTAGAGCGCTTAAGGACGTCAGGCCAGCGTCGATAATGACAGCTTCCGTGATGTGATCGCTACATCCGGCAGGTCTCGAATGTCACTCGCGACATTGATCAAGGTCTTTTTTTCATCTCGTAAAGAACCAGCCCGAACGCTTGCGTCGGTTGCAATTGGCCCCACAATTATCGTTGTGCTTCGGGAAGAATATCCATCCACGGTTTGAAGCAGCCCATTATTCAAGCCTCCGTTTCAGCATCGCCGGCATCACCTCAATCGCCGATGTCAACCCAAGTCGATAATGCCAGTAAGCCCAGGATCGTTCGGAAAATTGACCAATCGCGGCATGCTGCAGGACATAGCGCAAATACGTGTCGCCAATGCGGTTGGCAACGGTCTGCACATCACTGTAATCGCCAATATTCATCACTTGCGCGACCACGCGCTCGGGCAGGAGCATTGCCTCGTCTGGCGTCTTCCACCAGATATACTTGCTGGCATAGGGACGCAGTGCTATCAAGTCAGATTCGGTCGTGGAAAGTCGGAGGTCCAGGAAATTAAATTATCCATACGTTTAGAGCGGCATAGCTGCTCACGCTGTAGAAGATAACGCGCTGTTGATACACGCTTCGTCTAATGATGTTTCTGGCGCAAACAGCCACTCATTGAATCTGCAGGAAACAAGCTGCCCGGACAAGCCTATCACTCCAACAAGTTACTATATCCAAGCAGTTCGATACCCGATCCAAACCCACAACCACACCAGCAAACCTGTATTGCGATCGCTCGTGTTCGTGTCGGGCATGACGATAGGACCCGCAACCGACAGCTGCATCGATCAGGCCGGCGGTTGCACGCCAGATCCCGGCGCACGAATGTGCGCATGATGCGCGACACCTACTCACAAGCGCATAGCGCAGACAAGATGCTCCTCTTCACAGAAAAATACAAATATCCGACAAATTATTAAAATAAAATACACTATTCAGACATATCGCCTGCCCAACAAGCACCAATTCACAAAAATTCCGACAAACTCCTTGCGGCAGAACAGCACACTTTTCAGACGAAGCGATCCATAATTAAACACTTTTCAGACATGCGAGGAGGATTAGCGGTGACTATCAAACAGAAAACCGACATCTTGATGCCCGAGGTGCTCTTCACCGGAGGTGACGATGCAGCAGTAGATCGCCGCATCCTGCGTATGGCAGAGGAAGGGCAGCTGCGCAAGCTGTACCAGGGCGTCTACACGAGCAACCTTGCCAGTCCGCCAGAGGCGGTGGTCACACGGAACTGGCTCAATATCGTCGGCCATTTACTCCCCGGCGGTGTAATCAGCTATCGGAGCGCCCACGACGCCAAGCCTTTCGCTGGTCGTCTGTACATGACCCGTGGACAGCGCCCGCGAACCATCGAGTTGCCTGGGCTGACCGTTCGAGTCCTTCCAGGTCCCGTCGCTGTCACTGGCGACGTAGTCTACAAGAAACTATTTCTGGCCAGTCAAGCCCGGTGGTTGCTGGAGAACATGGCTACCGGCCGTGGGGTCAGCGAGCGCGTGTTGAGTGCAGAGGACCTTGAGGCCCAACTGGACAAAATGCTGTTAATTCGCGGGGAGTATCGGTTCAATGAGCTCCGCGATAACTGCCGCGCACTGGCTGCTGTCCTTGGGCGAGACAAGGAATTCAAGCGGCTGGACGGCATCATGGGTGCGTTGCTGGGGACGCACGAGAGTAAAAAGCTCCGAAGCAAGCAAGCGCTCGCTCGGGCGGGTGGCTTACCCTACGACCCCGCTCGATTGGAATTGTTCGACACCCTGTTCGGCCGCTTGCGTGTGGAGGCCTTGCCTGAATTGCCCGCGGCAGCAGACTCCGGCAGCGCGCGAGAAACGTTCGCGTTCTTCGAGGCCTACTTCTCGAACACCATCGAAGGCACGACCTTCCTGGTGCGCGAAGCCGAAGAAATCGTTTTTGAGGGCAAACTTATCCCGAACAGAGCAGAAGACTCGCATGACGTGCTCGGCACATTCCAGGCGGCGATGCAGCCTCTTGGGCAAGACAACCCGCCAGGCACAGCCGACGAGTTCTTGCACTGGCTCAAGAGCGTCAACGCGCTGGTGATGCGCTCGCGCCTGGACAAGAACCCCGGCGAATGGAAAGACCAAAACAACCAGGCCGGTGCCACGGTGTTCGTCGACCCTACACTCGTCCAGGGCACGTTGCGCGAAGGCTTCGCACGGATTGTCGCACTAGAAGACCCGCTTGCCCGGGCGTTGATGACGATGTTCGTCATCTCGGAGGTGCACCCGTTCAAGGACGGCAATGGCCGAACCGCGCGCCTGGCCATGAACTGTGTACTCAGTGCCGCCGGCCGGTCGCGCATCATCGTGCCAACGGTCTACCGGGAAGATTACTTGTTGCCGTTGAAGGCAATGTCAAACAACAGCGATGCGACGCCGTACCTTCGTGCCATGACCCGTATTCAATCCTGGACTGTCGCGTTTGATTACAGTCTGGCCCGAAACGATGTCTACGAGGCGCTCCTGCGATGCAATGCCTTCGAGGAAGACCTCAAGAATTACAAACTACTATTCCCCGATTCAAACCCATTACCGCACTAGCAAACCTCTATTGCGATCGCTAATGTCGATGATGCCAAGTCCGTCCAGAATTGACTCCCCAACCCGTTCCCGCCCAGCGCCTATAGTGCAGGGACTAAATCATTCCACCAACGCCAATAAAAGGACCCCACCATGCTGCAAATTCGCAAAAGCAACGACCGCGGCCACGCCAACCATGGCTGGCTTGATTCACACCACAGCTTCTCGTTCGGCAGCTACCACGACCCGGCCCACATGGGCTTCGGTCCGCTGCGCGTCATCAACGAAGATCGCGTCGATGCCGGTGCCGGCTTTGGTACGCATGGCCATCGCGACATGGAAATCATCAGCTACGTGCTCGATGGC
>AEPR01000229.1 GCA_000195205.2 Oxalobacteraceae bacterium IMCC9480
CCCTACAGGAACACCGTTAGCGCCTATGGCGCGCCACCCCGACAGCAAGCACTTCCGGCAAAATCCGGTGGTGCTTTTTTTTCGTTACACTGACGCGATGCCGAATTCCCCTGTCACTCCCCTCATCGTCCAGCGCGGTCACGAAGACTACGACACCACCTTGCGCGCGATGCGCGCCTATACCGACACCCGCACCGCCGACAGCCCGGACCAGCTCTGGCTGGTCACACACGACCCGGTCTTCACGCTGGGACTGGGTGCCGATCCGTCTCACGTGCTCGATGCTCACGGTATCGCCGTCGTGCAAACCGACCGCGGTGGCGAAGTCACGTATCACGCACCGGGCCAGGTCATCGTGTACCTGTTGATCGACCTGCGCCGCCAGCGCAGCGACCGCCGCCTGCTCGCGCGTGAATTCGTGCATGGCATCGAGCAGGCAGTCATCGATACCCTGGCCGCGTATAATCTGCACGGCCAGCGCAAGCCGGGCGCGCCCGGCATCTACCTTGCCGACGGCCCGTCCGAAGGTGCCAAAATTGCGGCGCTTGGCTTGAAAGTACGCGTCAATGGCTGCACTTATCACGGCGTATCGCTGAACGTGGCGATGGACCTGACGCCGTTTTCATGGATCAACCCGTGCGGTTACGCCGGACTGCAAACAATCGACATGCGCAGCCTCGGCAGCAACGCGACGGTCGAACAACTCCAGGCGGCGCTGGCTGGACAACTGATACATCAACTGAAAGGACACGCTCCTGCAGCGGCTTGACGCAGGAGCCAGACATCATGGCAAACGATCCGACCGAACTGGCGACACCGCTTTACTACAACCCGCTCGACAAGCAAAAAGGTGCCGGCAAGACGGCCCGCATTCCGATCAAGATCGTCCAGGCCGAACGCCTGCCGAAACCCGACTGGATCCGTGTCAAGTCGGCGCTGCCATCAAGCCGCTTCTTTGAAATCAAGGACATCCTGCGCGCCAACAAGCTCGTCACCGTCTGCGAAGAAGCCAGCTGCCCGAACATCGGCGAGTGCTTCGGCAAGGGCACCGCGACCTTCATGATCATGGGCGACAAGTGCACCCGGCGCTGCCCGTTCTGCGATGTCGGCCACGGTCGTCCCGACCCGCTCGATGCCGACGAACCCGAAAACCTGGCCAAGACCATCGCCGCCCTGCGCCTCAATTACGTCGTCATCACCTCGGTCGACCGCGATGACTTGCGCGATGGCGGTGCCGGCCACTTCGCCGAATGCATACGCCGCATCCGCGCACTGTCGCCCTCGACCCGCATCGAAATCCTGGTGCCGGACTTCCGCGGCCGCATGGACCGGGCACTGGAAATCCTCAACCTGGCACCGCCGGACGTGATGAATCACAACCTCGAAACCGCGCCACGACTGTACAAGGAAGCGCGTCCCGGCTCCGATTACGAATACTCGCTGAACCTGCTCAAGCGCTTCAAGGACCTGCATCCGAATACGCCGACAAAGTCCGGCATCATGGTCGGTCTCGGCGAAACCGACGAAGAAATTCTGCAAGTCATGCGCGACCTGCGCGCCCACAACGTCGACATGCTGACCATCGGCCAGTACCTGTCACCGAGCGGCGACCATTTGCCGGTGCGTCGTTACGTGCATCCGGACGTGTTCAAGATGTTCGAGGCCGAAGCCTACAAGATGGGCTTCGTGCATGCGGCGGTCGGCGCGATGGTGCGCAGTTCGTATCATGCGGATGAGCAGGCGCTGGGGGCGGGCGTGACGATGAATGCGCGGGTGTAACTGGCGCGATCAGTCTTGCTGGTAGCGTCATTCCGGTGCCCGAACGTTGGCAAAATTACGTTCAACGTGGCGGGCATTGCCGCTCTAACCCAAAAATATCATCGTGTCCCATTGCTTGACTTCTTCGGCAGTGACCTGCTGCGTATGAATATCGCTTTTTATATCGACTGAATCAGAGCGTGGCGTCACGTCAATCGGCGTAAAACCAAACGCCTCCGGTTCTACATTGATGCGACGTCGTTCTCATTACCCACATCCCATATCCCCGATCACATTTTCGACCGAAAACTCGGCAATCCCGGCCAGTATCATCCGCAGCAGTTCAACGTGCGATCCTCCTGAAAATACCTTGTTGTGTAGGGAAAGCGTAACGCTTGCGCCTCGAAGAGGCTGACTATTCGCATCGAAGCATAGAAATTGCCAAAACATGACGGAACAAAACAGTGAGTCATCTCACTCATCGACAGCCAGATGCATCCGCATCAGCACTCCTTCTACTTTGAAAGAAAGATGACATGTTCCCTTCTATTTTTAAGCAAATCTTCCGCACTTCCTCGGCAAATGCCAACTCCCCAGATGGAAGCGTGGACTCGACTAGCCAGCCACTCCTCCCCGGTTCACGGCCTCCGAGCAGCACTGCACCCCAAGCTAGCCATAACGGAGGAGTGCACGGGCCGTGTTTTTTTTCGACGGCGTCGATTCCAGCGTCAGTCAGCGGAATAAGTTCGACGGCAAATCAGCGCAAGAAAAAACGGGAGCAATTACATATGTAACTCAACCTGACATGGAAAACACAGAGTGAGGCCCGCATTCAACTTTCTGAATCTGAACTAAAAAAAACGATGCCGAAGCTTCAGGCGGACGAAGACCGACTAATCAAAACACTCGATGAAGAGATAAGGTCGGAGTATTACTCGAATTTAAATGAAGTTCGAAAGCTTAATAAATCAACGCTCGACCCAATAACATTTATCGGCACGTCAGTTCAGTTGGCAAATAAATCATTTACCCACGTTCGATTGCTTAAAGAATACAAACAATTTAAGGCCAGTGTGGAAATCGAAAAGGAATACAAGAAGAAACTTGACATCAAGCCACTGGAAGCAGCCGCGACAGGGAAAACTCCAGAAACGGCAGCATAGGAATTTGTCGAAAGATTTATATGGGCACTATTTTCAGAGCCCCCACGCTCGCGACGAAGCCAACAAACCAGGGTGTCCTGCGGATCAAGTGCCATGGTGACCAGCAGCTTGCAAGACTCGATAAACTACGTCGAGTTCACCTCGGTCAACCGTGAAGACCTGCGTGACGGTGGCGGCGGACGTAAAGATGAAGCAGTGGTGGCCGACTAGCGAGATTACGGATCTGAACGCTGCTCGTCGAAGGCCACGTCTTCCGCTGCCGATGCGTTCGCAAGCTGGTGCTCCAGCATGCTGCGCAAGCGTGGGAGATCAGTGACCAGCCCGGTGTCAAGCATTGTCAAAAAACTGAGGCCTGCAACCTCGGGATGACCGCTGAAGTAGCGCGCATGGGACTGTTCCAGTACAGCAGATTCTGCCGGATAGTTGGTGCGCACAAGCTGGGCAACCAGGCGAAAGAGATTGGCTTCGTCCGGGGAGAGCGCGTCGCTTCCGGTTTGCGCCACGGTGAGGCATCGCTTGAGCAATAACTCTTCTGTCGCACGGCTAGTCATGAGCCCTCCTGTTACCCAAGATCGCTACGACGTCATCGATGTCGACGAGACACTACTCCACGCAGAACACCGTTCCTACCCCGCCAGCGCCGTTTCCAGCAACTGATGCAGCGCCGCAAAATCCGGCTCACCCACATAGCGCTTGATGATCTTGCCTTGCTTGTCAATCAGGAAGGTGGTCGGCGTCAGCTTGACGTCGCCGAAGGCCTTGGCCAGTTTGTCCTGCGGGTCGAGCGCGACCGTGAACGGCAGCTTGCGGGTCTCGGTGAAATTGAGCACGTAGTTCGGTGGATCGTAGCTCATCGCGACCGCGACGAAGTCGAGGCCGCGGGCGTTGTAGCGCTCGTAAGTCTCGACCATTTGCGGCATTTCCTTGACGCAGGTCGTGCAGCTGGTGGCCCAGAAATTGACCATCACGACTTTGCCACGCAGGCTGGACAAGGCAATTTGCTTGCCCTGCAAATCAGTGAACGTGACATCCGGTGCGGACTTGGACGACGACATCGACAGGGTGCCGATGACGCCGAGAACGATGACCACGGCGAGGCCCAGCAATTTCAGATAGAGGCTTTTGCGCGAGGTGGAAGGGGTAGATGCTTGCATGGCAGACCTGCCGATCGGGTTGAACTGAATGGGCCATTATAGGCACGCCTGCCGCCGCGACCCTGTTTATGGTCGTTTTCATTTTCCGCCAGGGAGTCAGGCCTGCTCAATAAACCGGCAGACCTGCCGCCTGTTCAGGGCCGCAAATACGCATACCCTTCACGCGACTGCAGCCGCGCCACTTCGGCGACGCCCGATGGCACCACGGTGGCGGCGGCAATGACATCGGCCGGCGGGATGTTGTACGCGGCCAGCGTATTGCCACAAATCCGGAATTGCACACCCTGCTGCGCCAGCGCCACCACGGCCGGTTCGAAGCGCGTGCCGGCGGTATCCGTCGCGTCTTTGAGCAACAGCTTGATGCCATCGGCCAGCGCCACCACCACGATGCGGGTGTCGGGTGCGGCACGCAAGTGATTGCGGATATTGCCCAGCGCACGGGCAGCCTGGGCCGAACCGTCGCTGAGGTGATAGACCACCTTGACCGGCTCTTCGGCGCTGGCGGGTGCAGCGATACCGGCCAGCAGGATACCGGCAATGACTGCGGTTTTCAGAATATGGCGTCGCATGGAATAGTCCTTTAAAAATCAGAATGGATTGACATGAAAGCCCGGATAGCTGGCGACCACGGCCGGCGGCAGCGGCGCGTCGATGGCGTTGCAAATGGCGCGCAACAGATCAGCGACGGCCGCCGGAAAGTTACCGGTCCCGGCTTCGCCAGCCACGGCGACCAATGCCTTGAGCAAGGCCGGCTTGGCCAGCGGTGCCAGTTGCAGCAGGCGGTCCAGCGCACCCCGGACCTGGTCGAAGTCGATCGCCATGATGGCCTGCAAATCATTGGCTGACAGCGACAGCGCCGGGCAGTGCGCTGCGCCACGCAGGAAGACGTCGACCGGTGCCTCGTCCCCGCTGACGCTGAGATGGGCCGTCAGCGATAACAGCAGCGCGACCTCGCTGCGTAGCGTCCCGAGCTGGTCGAACCGGACCGGCACCGACCGTCCGGCGGTGGGACCGAGGCGGCGCGACAGAATGGTCTGCAGGACAAACTCCGCCAGGGTGACGCGTTGGTCGGCTGCGATCAATGCGTCGGCTGTGATCAAGAGGTGGTCACGTTCAGGCAGTGACAGTTGCTTCAGGGCCGGTGTCGCCAGATCCAGCAATGGCAACCGCGCGGTCGCCGGCAACGCGGCGACCTGTTGCGCCAGATGGCAAGCCAGCGCGGTTTGCGGGGACTGGCAGGCGTCGAGGATCGCGCGCTGTGCAGTGCGCTGCAACCCGTCGCCCAGCAGCAGCGCGAACACCAGCGCCCGCGCTGCATGCGGGTCGCGCAACGCGCTGTCGAGATCAGCGCTTGCCCAAGGTAAAACCGCCGTACCGGATGCCGCGACCACCACGGGGGATACCGCAGCGGCTGTCGCTTCGGCAAAGCTGACCGGCGCAAACGCCAGGTCCGGCAAGCGCGGATCGACCAGCTCGACCTGCTGCACTACCGGTGCATCCAGCACGCTGACGTGCCGCCCGAAAATACGCCGCAGCCGTTCGGTAATCGCCGGATGTGTGGCAAACAGGCCTTGCATCAGGCCGGCGCGGGCCGCACCAAGAAACAGGTGCGAGAGTTGCTCGGCATTCGGATGGCGAATCTGCGAGCCGGGCGCGTTGCGGTCCGACAGACCAGCGATTTTTCGCAGGGCACCGCCGATGCCGTCCGGATTGCGGGTGAACTGCACCGCGCTGGCGTCGGCCAGAAATTCCCGCTGGCGCGATACCGCCGACTTGATCAGCCGGCCAAAAAACAGACCGATGTAGCCAACCACGAACAGCACCAGGCCTGCCATGAACAGCACCGCCTGGAAGGACGAGCCTTTCTCGTCGCGTTCCGGTCTGGCCCAGACCCGCCCGCCGAAATCCATCAGATGCCGGCCGAAGCCAGACAGCATCTGGATGCCGGACAGGACACCGATCAGGTGCACGTTCATGCGCATGTCGCCATTGAGGATGTGGCTGAATTCATGCGCGATCACGCCTTGCAATTCGTCGCGTGTCAGTCGCGTCAGGGTGCCATGCGTGACCGCCACCACGGCCTCATTCGGGTGATAGCCGGCGGCGAAGGCATTGATCGATTCTTCCTGGTCTAGGAGATAGACCTTCGGGCACGCCAAGGCCGAGGCCAGCGCCATTTCTTCGACAACATTGAGCAGGCGTCGCTCCTGCGGATCGCTGGAAGCGCCCGATACCAATCGCCCGCCGACCATGCGCGCGACCGCATCGCCGCCCTCGCTCAGGCTGATCAGTTCGATCAGCGTGCCGCCGCCGATCAAGCCCAGCGTGAGGGCGGTATTGGTGAAAAAGAAGTACTGCGGGTAAGCGTGCGGGCCGGCAAAGTGGCCACCGTCGGACAGGATCCAGAGCACGGCGGCAACCACGTTCACACACAGCACGATGGCGGTCACGGCCAGCGCGAACAGCATCAGCAGCGTGCGGGTTTGCCGTCGCGCCTGCTCCTGTTGTTCGAAAAAATTCATGCGCTCGCCGATGCCATAGTCAGGATCAGAACGCGACCTTGACCGCTTTGCGTTCTTCCGGCGACTCGGTGGCCTGCAGCAATTCACCGGCCTTGAATGCCGCCATGCCGGCAATCACCGAACCGGGGAATTGTTCGAGTGCCGTGTTGTAGCCCATCACCTCGTCGTTATAGGCCTGTCGCGCGAACGCAATGCGGTTTTCGGTGCTGGTCAGTTCCTCGGTCAGCTGCATCATGTTCTGGTTGGCCTTGAGCTCCGGATAGGCTTCGGATACCGCAAACAATTTGCCCAGTGACGCGCCCAGTGCCCCCTCGGCGCTGGCCATCTGCTGTATCGCGCTGACGCTGGCCGGATCGGCCGCCGCCTGCGTGTTGGCAGCGACCGCCTGGTTGCGCGCAAGGATGACGGCTTCCAGCGTCTGGCTCTCGTGCTTCATGTACGCCTTGGCGGTTTCCACCAGATTCGGAATCAAGTCATACCGGCGCTTGAGTTGCACGTCGATTTGTGAAAAAGCATTCTTGAACCGGTTGCGCAGGCTGACCAGCCGGTTGTAGGCACCGACCGCCCAGAACAGCACCAGCAACACCACACCCAGCACTACGAGGACAGTTGTCATATTTTCTCCGAGAAAAAAGCCGCCAGTCTTGGTGACGGGCGGCTTGCAGCAGGGACGAGGCAGGGACGGGATCGTCCGGTTATTTGTCGGCCGCCGAACCGGGGGTATCGGTCAGCCGGCGCAATTCTTCGTCATCGATCAGTTCGAACACCTTGACGACTTTTCGCACGCCATTGACGCCGCGTGCCACTTCGGTGGCCAGGTTGCCTTCGCGTTGCGTGACGCGCCCCATCAGGTACACCACGCTGCGCTCGGTGACGACCTTGATCGAATTTGCGTAGAGGTCTTTGGTATCGACGAACGAAGCCTTGACCTTGCTGGTCAGCAGCGTGTCATTGGCACGGTCGCTAAAGCTCGACGGTGACGCGATGACCAGTTCGTTGACCACCGACTTGACGGCCTGGATCGCAGTGACTTCGCGTTCGGCCTCGGCCTTGGTGCGTTCGTCGCGGACTTCACCGGTGAGCAGCACGCGCCGGTTGAAGCTGGCGGTATTGATGTGCGCGGAGTCGCCGAAGACTTGCGGCAAACGGGTTTCTGCCTTGACGGCGATGGCCTTGTCTTCGGTTTGTGCGCCCAGCGTGCGGCGGTCCGTGGCGGCAATGGTGCCCATCACGGCCGTGCCGATGGCCATTTCGATACAGCCCTGCAGGCCGGTTGCGACGACACCGCATAACAACACGGTCGCCAGCGGGCGGCTGGCGCGTGGCCAGGTCCGACGTGCCCAATCAATCATTTGCATCTCCTCCGAAAAGTGCGACATCGATGCCGTCGCACAAACAATGAATCGTTAATAAATGGACTTCCTGTATCCGGGCGGTACGGTCATGCGGCACGCAAATGTGGACATCGGCATCGGTGAGCATGCCGCCGATGGCACCGCCGCCCTTGCCGGTCAGTGCAACGATACGCATGTCGCGGTCGAGTGCAACCTCGATCGCGGCAAGCACGTTGCCTGAATTGCCCGACGTGGTCAGTGCCAGCAGCACATCGCCGGACTGGCCGAAGGCCTGGATCTGCTTGCTGAAAATTTCATTGAAATTGTAATCATTGCCGACCGCTGTGATGATCGAGGTATCGGTGGTCAGCGCCAGCGCCGGCAGCGGCAAGCGCTCGCGTTCGAAGCGGCCGACCAGCTCGGCGGCAAAATGCTGGCAATCGGCAGCCGAACCGCCATTGCCGCAGGCCAGAATCTTGTTACCGTTGGACAGTGCCGTAAACATCAGTTCCACCGCTTGCGAAATCGGCAGCGCGAGTTCTTCGGCGGCTTGCATTTTCAGGTCCGCACTTTCGCGGAAATGGTCGAGGATGCGTTGGTTCATCATGGTGTGGGCTTGTGGTGGAGGTCAGGGCGCGCCGCTAAAAAAACCAGCGGGACGGCAGGGGAACGATCAAGAGTCGAAGGCATTTTGCAGCCATGTTATCACCGTGCCGTCGATTGCCACCACATCGAAGCGGCAGGCTGGCGGATCACGGTAGCGCTGCAGGTAGCGTTGTGCGGCCACCACCAGACGGCGCTGCTTGCTGCGCGTGATGCTGGCGACGGCACCGCCAAAGTCCGCCGAAGCACGCCGGCGTACCTCGACGAAGACCAGCGTGGCACCGGCCTGCATGACCAGATCAAGCTCGCCGCCCTTGCACAAAAAATTGCGCTCGACCAGCTGCAAACCCTGCTGCTGCAGGTGCGCCAGCGCCAGGTCTTCGCCGTCATCGCCGCTGCGCTGACGGGCCGTGCTGCTGGTGCGAAACAGCGCCATCCTAGTAGGCCGGCACCAGGGGCACCACGACGCCGCCGCGATACACCGCTTGCAGCGATGCGCGCCGGAAGCTGGTCGTGCCGCCGCCGAAGTTCACTGTCAATTTGCCGCTGACGCCATCGAGTACGAAACGGGTGTGATGCGCGCCGACTTCGTTGGCGACGCGCCAGGCATCAATGCCCAGCGCATACAGGCGTTCGAGGTCGGCATTGCGCGGCCGGTCCGGCTGCGGCAGCGCGCGCGGGTAAATCATTACCGCCGGATGCGCCGGCTCTATCATCCACGGCAAATCGAGCAGACGGGTGCCGTCCAGGTCGGGCCAGGCGTCGCTGCTGCTGCGCTCCTGCGGCACGAAGGGATTGAGTTGCGACACGCCATACATCGGCATGTCGGCCCCGACCATCGCCCGCACCTGGCGCGTCTGTGCGGCATCGAGCGCCAGCAGGATGAGCGCCGGCTTGTCGGCTTGCAGCTGTTTTCTGAGCGCGGCCAGGCTGGCAGCGCCGAGATACGCGCCGGTATAGGGCAATTCCAGCACTTGCGCCTGCATACCAAGTTGCTGCCACTGCGCCGCATACGCCTTGCCGGCACGACGCTGCCAGGCGGCGCTGCCAGTGAGTACCAGCGCATGCGCGTCTTTTTTTCCGGCCCCGGCCCAATTGGCGGCCTGGCGCGCTTCATCTTCGAGCGACAGGCCGATGGCCAGCAGCTGGCTTGGTACGGGGCCATCGATATCGGGTTGGGTCAGCGCAATCGTCGGCCGGCGGATCGCCTCGTTCTGGACCAGCGTGGTCACGTCGGTGCGCGACAAGGGGCCGACCACGATGTCATTGGCCAGCGCCGCCTCGGCATAGGTCGCCAGCATGTCGCTGGTGCTGTCACCGGTGGTGTAGACCGTCAGCGTGGCACCGTTGCGGTCGCGCTCGTAAGCTGCCATGAATCCTTCGCGCACGGCTTCGGCCGCCTGGCCCAGTGATTCGGAACGCAGCGGCAGCAGCAGCGCAATACGTGGAGGAGGTGGTGGCGGTGCCGGAACAGCCAGTTCACCGGTCGCCGGCACGGTCCCGGACAAGCCGGCGGCAGCGGTTGTATTTGCGCCCGCGGTCGCGCACAATCCGACCAGCACGGCGATGCCGGCCTGTGGTGTAAGCCACTTATTGAGCCACTTAGTTAGCCACATCGTTGTCCACTTGATAGTCCACCTCATTCCATGATCCTTTTCCGATGACTGCATCCGTAACTTTTCCATTGCTCGAAGAAGTGTCGCAGCAGATGTACCCGCTGTCCACTTTGTACGTGGTCGCCACGCCGATCGGTAACATCGGCGATATCAGCGTGCGCGCGCTGCACCTGCTCGGACTGGCCGACGCGGTGGCCTGCGAAGACACCCGCAATACCGCGCAACTGATGACCCGCTACGGCCTGTCAAAAACCCTGATCGCCGCGCACCAGCACAACGAACGCGAAGTGGCCGACAAGCTGATCGCCCGCCTGCAGTCCGGCCAGCGCATCGCACTGGTGTCGGATGCCGGCACCCCGGCGATCTCGGATCCCGGTGCGCGCATCGTCGAGGCAGTACGGGCAGCCGGCTTGCGCGTGCTGCCGCTGCCGGGTCCGTCGGCCGTCATCACGGCGCTATCGGCCAGCGGCTTGCAGGATGCGCAATTCTATTTTGTCGGCTTCCTGCCGGCCAAGGGCAAGCAGCGCGACACCGTGCTCGGCACACTGCGCGGGATTGCTGCGACGCTGGTGTTTTACGAAGCGCCGCACCGCATCGTCGACGCTGTTGATGCACTGGCCGCCGCGTTCGAACCGACCCGCCAAATCGTCTTTGCGCGCGAACTGACCAAGCTGTTCGAAGAGATCCATCGCTGCAATCTGTCCGATGCCGCGGCCTGGCTGAAAGCCGATCCGCACCGCGAAAAGGGCGAGTACGTGGTGCTGCTCGACGGCGCACCAAGCGCGATTGCCGCCGACGAAGTCGAAGCCGACCGCGTGCTGCGCATTCTTCTGGCCGAGTGCTCGGTCAAGCAGGCAGCGGCACTGGCGGCGCAGCTGACCGGGCAAAAGAAGAATGCGTTGTATGAGCGGGCGCTGGTGATCAAGGGCGAAGGTAAATAACGGAACAGTCATCCGAATACCATTCAAAGTACTGTCGTCAGCACCTTAAATATTCCTCCGGGGAGTCACCATGACACATCTGATCCTTGCCAATACGACTGCCAGCATGTCAGAGCTAAAAAGAAATCCGATGGGTACAGTAGCCGCAGGCGAAGGCTTTGCGGTTGCCATCCTGAACCGCAATGAGCCCGCGTTTTACTGCATTCCAGCGAAAACCTATGAAGCACTTTTGGACAAACTGGAAGATCTGGAACTCAACGCCATTGCCCATTCCCGTGCAGGACAAGCGGTCATCGAGGTTGCGTTCGATGCGCTTTGAGTTGGGCTTTCTTGAAGATGCCGGCAAGGACTGACACAGACGAACAATTCAAGGCCAAGCGTGGCGAGATCATTGCGGTCGGCAAGCGCGAACGTAACGCCGTGTATCGCGCAGCTGAAAAACGGTCGCTATAGCGCACGTGGACCGGGCGCGACAGGCGAACCGGTCGAAACATTTCGCACGAAAACCATTTCTCCCTCCCCACAGGTAAGATGTCTCTTACCGCCATGCATCCGCCAGCCAGCAACACCGGGCGACACCCACCGAAGCGCCCACCAGGAAAACATCCATGACCCAATTTGTAAAACTGAGCAGCCACACCATTCCCGTCCTGCAAGCGACCGTCGAGCAATACATCGAACCCGGCTCCGGCGTCCTGCACATCCACATGGAAACCGAACAGCCTGAACTAGTGTTCCTGGTCGCCTTCCCGACCGTGCCGCAGGTCAGCGATGGCCGCGCCCACATCCTCGAACATCTGGCGCTGTGCGGTTCGGCGCGCTATCCGGTGCGCAATCCGTTCTTCTCGATGCTGCGCCGTTCGACGGCCACCTTCATGAATGCGATGACCTACGCCGACCGCACCGTGTATCCGTTTGCCAGCACCGACAAGAAAGACTTTTTCAACCTGCTCGATGTCTATCTCGATGCGGCGTTTTTTCCGAATCTCGACTACCTCAATTTTCTGCAGGAAGGCTGGCGCTACGGCCTCGAGGGCGAAGGCGACAAGACTGCGCTGACGTATCAGGGCGTGGTCTTCAATGAAATGAAAGGCGCGTTCAACAGCCCGATGCGCGCGCTCGACGCCGGCATCGCCGGCACGCTGTTCAAGGGCACCACCTACCAGGTCGAATCCGGCGGTGATCCGCTGGTCATTCCCGAGCTGACGCACTCGATGCTCAAGGAATTCCACGCCACGCATTACCATCCGTCGCAAGCAATCTTCATGACCACCGGCCGCATCGACGCCGCTGAAATCCAGCAGCAGATCAGCGAACGCGTGCTGTCAAAACTGACCGACGGCGGCACACCGCGCCGCTTGCCGGAACTGGCACCGGCTTGGAGCGCGCCGCAGGAAAACACCGTGCGCATTCCATCGCAGGAAGCCCGCGATGACGAGTTCGGCATTCAGTTCGCCTGGCTGATGGGCGAGGCCATCGACCAGCAAGCGTATTACCGGCTGCACCTGCTGTCGGCCGGTTTGCTGGGCGACTCGTCGGCGCCGCTGATCAAGGCGATGGAGTCGGCCGGTTACGGCCGGCCATCGAGCATGAACGGCCGCGATGCCGGTGCACGCCAGATGGTGTTCCATCTCGGCATGGAAGGCTTGACCGAAGCGCAGGTCGAACTGGCCCGCGAACGCATCTGGGCCGCGCTCGAAAAGACCGCCGCCGAGGGCATCCCGACCTCGGTGCTGCAAGCCGCACTGCGCGACATCAAGTACAGCCAGCGCAAGATCAGCAGCGGCCAGACGCCCTACGGTTTATCGCGTCTGCTGCATGCGTTGCCGATGGCAATGTACGGCGGCGACGTGCTCAATGCGCTCGATAACGATGCCATCCTCGCGACCCTCGAACAGCAAATCCAGGACCCGGCTTTCTTCAAGGAACTGGTGCAATCGCTGATCGATTCGCCGACCCGGCTGACCACGCGCGTCATTCCCGATGCCGACTTTTTCATTGCCCGCAAGGCCACCGAAGATGCCCGCCTCGCCGCGCTGCTGACGACCTTGTCGGATGACGACCGGACGCGTATCCGCGCTGATTCGGCCTCGCTCGAAAAGCATCAGCAATTGCCCGCGAACTCCGAACTGCTGCCGCGCATTTTGCCCGGCGATGTCAGCGCGCTGCCGCGTCCGGCCTTGCCGATTCCGGCGGCGGTCGATGGTGCGATCAGTTTTTCGATTGCCTCGAACGGCATCAGCTATGCCAACGTGCTGTACGACGTCTCGGCACTGGCCGACAGCAACTGGGCCTGGCTGCAGCTGTACACCGACGTGATCAGCGAGCTGGGCGTCGGCGAACGCAATTTCGAGGAAGCCAGCGCCTGGCGTCAGCGTCTGGTGCCATCGTTCCATGCCGGCCTCGAAGCGATCCCGCAACCGGACGGCAAGCTGCACGTCGAGCTGTCGTTCTCGGCCAGCGGCTTGCGCGAAGAGCAGGCCGCCATCGCCACCGTGCTGTCGACCTCGATCGGCCAGCCGCGTTTCGATGAAGCCGAGCGGATGGCCTTCCTGATTGAAAGCCTGGTGCAGGACAAACTGACCAGCCTAGCCGAATCCGGCAGCCACTATGCGTCGCTGGCAGCGACCGCACCGTTGTCGCCACTGCGCCGCTTTGCCGATCTCACCGGCGGCGCCGCGGCCCTGCCGTTCTGCCGGACGCTGCAGCAACTCGCCAAGACACCGCAAGGACTCGCCGAAATCGCCACGCGTTTGCACGCGCTGCATCAGCGCATCATCGCCGGCACGCCGACTATCCTGTGCGCCGGCATCGAACAGGACGGTGCCGCATTGGCCAAGCTGCTCACGCTGCCGGTCGCCGAAGCGGTTACCACGCCGGACCTGGCCAGCCTGACCACGCCATCGGTGGGCAACGTCGCACTGCATGCGACCAGCCAGATCAACCACTGCGTGATCGCCTGGAACGCACCGGGCGTCGGCCATGCCGATGCCGCCGCGCTGGCTGTCGCCGCCGAACTGCTGTCGCACCAGATCCTGCATCAGGCCTTGCGCGAACAGGGCGGTGCCTACGGCGGCTATGCCAGCTACGGTGCCAATGCCGGCGTGTTCACGATGAGTTCGTATCGCGATCCGCGCCTGGCCGGCACCTATGCCGATTTCAGCCGCGCGATCGACCAGTTGCTGGCCAGCGACTACTCGCAGGAAACCATCGAGGAAGCCATCATCTGCGTGATCAAGGGACTCGATAAACCGCATGCCCCGTATGCCGAAGCGCTGACTGCGTGGAACCTGCAACAGCGTGGCGTGACAGCCGCGATCCGCTTGCAATTCCGTAGTGGCGTGCTTGGCTGTACCGCAGCGCAGGTCAAGGTGGCGGTGCAGCATTGGTTGAAAGACGGCGTGCCGAACCGCGCCGCGTTTGCCGGCAATACGACGCAGGAATTGGCGGGGTTGACGGTGGTGGATCTGGTGGCGTTGGCGGCCTGACGGGGCGTGCGTTCGGTGCAATGCCCTGCGCCTCCCGGGAAACGTTCGTCCTGAGCTTGTCAAAGGCGCACAGTTTGGTAGGGTGGGCACGGCATGTTGTGC
>AEPR01000228.1 GCA_000195205.2 Oxalobacteraceae bacterium IMCC9480
TGGCTTGCCTTCACGCAGGTCATCGCCGACGTTCTTGCCGATATCGCTCGCATTGCCCGAGTAGTCGAGCACATCATCGATCAGCTGGAATGCGGTGCCCAGCGAACGACCGTATTCGGCGGCAGCTTCGACGTCCTCTGCGGAGGCACCGGCGACCAGCGCACCGAGCTGGGCGGCGGCTTCGAACAGCTTGGCGGTTTTCGAGCGTATCACTTGCAGGTAACGTGCTTCGGTGACGTCCGGGTCGTGCATGTTGAGCAGTTGCAGTACTTCACCTTCGGCGATCACATTGGTGGCATCCGACAGGATGCGCATGACCCGCATGTCATCGACCGACACCATCATCTGGAAAGCACGGGAATACACGAAGTCGCCGACCAGTACCGAAGCAGCATTGCCGAACAAGGCATTGGCGGTCTGGCGTCCGCGTCGCAGTGACGATTCATCGACGACATCATCGTGCAGCAAGGTCGCGGTATGGATGAATTCGACGACGGCAGCTAGGTCGTGATGATGTGTGCCGTTGTAGCCGAAGGCCCGTGCCATCAGCAAGACCAGGGCAGGCCGGATGCGTTTGCCACCGGCGCTGATGATGTACTCGGCAATCTGGTTGACCAGTGCAACCTCCGAATGGAGCTGCCGGCGAATCACCAGATTGACGGCTTCCATGTCGCTGGCGATAACTTGCGTGACGGGAGGTCGGGTTGCGGAAACTTGGGCTGCGAACAAGGGAGGCCTGATAGGTATCGGAAATTGCGACGATTATACGATGACATGGTGCCGGCACTCGCGGCGCTCTGTGTGACGCGGCAGCAGGGGTGCCCGCCAGCGTCTTGCGGATTGAGTTTTGACCAGGCCGGAAACATCATGTATGATTTGCGGTTTTCCCGAATCCGCGTGTAGCATTTCGCGTGTCATGCAGCGAATTCAACGAGAAAAAGTCCCTTAATAATTGATGAGGTTTCATATGTACGCGGTCATAAAAACCGGTGGCAAGCAATACAAAGTTGTCGCTGGCGAAAAATTTAAAGTAGAACAGATACCGGCAGACATAGGTTCCGAAATCACCATTGATCAAGTGCTCGCAGTGGGCTCTGGCGAAACCATTAAGTTTGGTGCGCCCTTGGTTGAAGGTGCTACGGTCCTGGTGACGGTTTTGTCGCATGGTCGACACGACAAGGTAAAGATTTTCAAGATGCGCCGTCGTAAGCATTACCAGAAGCATCAAGGCCATCGTCAGAACTATACCGAGTTGCAAATCGTCTCGATCAACGGCTAATCAGCTTCGTTGATCAGATAACCAGAATCCAAGGAGTTTCAAATGGCACATAAAAAAGGCGGCGGCACTACGCGCAATGGTCGTGACTCGGAATCAAAGCGCTTAGGCGTCAAGGTTTACGGCGGCCAGGCTATCAATGCAGGCGGCATCATCATTCGCCAGCGTGGTACCAAGACACATCCTGGTGAAAATGTCGGCATGGGCAAGGATCACACCCTGTTCGCACTGATCCCAGGCAAGGTTCAATTTTTGGTCAAGGGTGCTACCCAGCGTCAGTTCGTAACTGTCGTTCCTGCTTAATTCTTAAGCAGTAGCATCCAGCATCAAGCAAGGCGCAAGCCTTCAATCAAGAGGCTCTGCCACCGGTAGAGCCTTTTTAGTTTATGGCGGGACATCATGAAGTTTATCGACGAAGCAAAAATCGAAGTCATTGCTGGTGACGGCGGCAACGGCGTCGCCTCCTTTTGTCGGGAAAAGTTCAGGCCGTTTGGCGGCCCAGACGGCGGTGACGGCGGCAAGGGCGGCACTATCTGGGCAGTTGCGGATCGCAACATCAATACGCTGGTCGACTACCGGTTCTCCAAAATGCATAAGGCGCGCAATGGCGAAAATGGCCGCGGCGCGGATTGTTACGGCAAGGGCGCGGACGATATTCTGTTGCGCATGCCGGTCGGTACCCTGATCATCGATCACATCAACGGCGAAGTCATCGCCGACATGACCGAACACGGTCAGCAAGCCATGCTCGCCAAGGGCGGCGAAGGCGGCTGGGGCAACATCCATTTCAAGACATCGACGAACCGTGCGCCACGTCAAAAAGGCGACGGCAAGGAAGGCGAGCGACGCGAGCTGCGCCTTGAGCTGAAAGTGCTGGCCGACGTCGGCCTGCTCGGTATGCCGAACGCCGGCAAGTCGACCTTCATTTCGGCGGTATCGAATGCCCGTCCGAAGATCGCCGACTACCCGTTCACAACCCTGCATCCGAATCTGGGCGTAGTGCGTGTCAGCCACGAAAAGAGTTTCGTGATTGCCGATATTCCAGGTCTCATCGAAGGTGCGGCCGAAGGTGCCGGACTGGGTATCCAGTTCCTGCGTCATCTGCAGCGCACCCGCGTGCTATTGCACATCGTTGATCTGGCACCCTTCGATACGGTGGATCCGGTCAAGGAAGCCAAGGCCATCGTCAAGGAACTGAAGAAGTACGACGAATCGCTGTTCGACAAGCCACGCTGGCTGGTGCTCAACAAGCTCGATGTCGTGCCCGAAGAAGAGCGCACCAAGCGCGTCAAGGACTTCGTCAAGCGCTTTGGCTGGAAAGGTCCGACCTTCGAAATTTCTGCGCTGAACCACGACGGTTGTCCGGAGCTGGTCATTGCAATCTACAATTACCTGGCCGAACAGCGCGCACTCGAATACCGCGCTGAAGAAACCCAGATGTCCGAAGAGGCGCGTCAGATCGTATCGATCGATCCGGACGATCCCCGCTTCAAGGTCATGGACTGAGTTTCAGGGCTATCCCCGGCGCGAGTTGTTCTCGCGCTTTTTTTACGCCTGCAGTGTCAGGTGGTTTTTTTTGACGATGAGCGATGACAGCAAGCACACAACCGCAATCACTGGTGCAACAAGCAAGGCGCCTGATCATCAAGGTCGGATCTTCGTTGGTCACCAACGATGGCAAGGGACTCGATCATGCCGCCATCGCGAACTGGGCCGCGCAAATTGCCCAGTTGCGTGCGCTCGGCAAAGAAGTTGTGCTGGTCAGTTCCGGGGCGATCGCCGAAGGCATGCAGCGTCTCGGTTTCGACAAGCGGCCGACCGGCATCCACGAATTGCAGGCTTGCGCCGCGGTCGGCCAGATGGGTCTCGCGCAAGTCTATGAAACCAGTTTCCGCGCGCACGGCCTCGGCACAGCACAAGTGCTGCTGACCCATGCCGACCTGGCCGACCGGGAACGCTACCTCAATGCCCGCTCGACCCTGTTCACCTTGCTGCGCTTCGGCGTGGTGCCGGTCATCAATGAAAACGATACCGTGGTGACCGATGAGATCAAGGTTGGCGACAACGACACGCTAGGCGCGCTGGTGGCCAACCTGATCGAGGGCGATGTGCTGATCATCCTGACCGATCAGCGCGGCTTGTTCACGGCCGATCCGCGCAAGGATCCGCAAGCCCGTTTCGTCGAGCATGGCAAGGCGGGTGACAGCGCGCTGGAAGCAATGGCGGGCGGTGCCGGTAGCAATATTGGCAGCGGCGGCATGCTGACCAAGATACTGGCTGCACGGCGTGCCGCGACATCGGGAGCACACACGGTGATTGCCTCGGGACGCGAAGACAACGTGCTGGTGCGACTGGCAGCGGGGGAGTCCATCGGCACCCAGTTGCAGGCGCAGACAGCGCAACTGACGGCGCGCAAGCAATGGATGGCCGATCATTTGCAAACAGCCGGCAAGGTGGTGCTCGATGACGGCGCGGTCAAGAAGCTGACCACGGAAGGCAAATCCCTGTTATCGATTGGCGTGGTGGCCGTTAGCGGCGAGTTCGGCCGGGGCGAAGTGATCACCTGCGTCGACCAGTCCGGCAAGGCCATTGCGCGCGGCATGACCAACTACACGAGTGCCGAGGCACGTCGCATCATGCGACGCCCGTCGTCGGAGATTTTATCGATACTGGGATTTGTCGAGCAGCCCGAGCTGATTCATCGCGACAACATGGTGCTGCTCTGAGCTCAGGCGACGCGCTTATTGCGCCAGATGCTGGATGATGGATTTGCCGGATTTCAGGCGCGCGATGATGTCGCCGGCTTTGCCGGCCACGGTGCCGCCGTCACAAAAATAATCCTGTGCCAGCGCAGCATGCCGGCGATTGGCACTGTTGCCGCTAATCGGCTCCCACGCATCCTTGCGTGAACGTGACCAGCTGCCGTCGGGGCGACCGAAGGCATAAAGCTTCTTTTCCAGCGACGCACAGCGCACTCCTTCGTAGCTGATATTGAGGGCGCCGCTGCTGCTTTGGGCCACCATCACGTAGCGCACCACGCCATCGGCACCGACGCTCAGTGTCTCGGGTGCGATCGAGAATGTCTGGGTGGCGGTGGCACTCACATCGAAGGGCAGCAGCGTGGCCATGTCCGGTACTTTTGGCAGCTTGACCGAAATTTCCTGCCAAGTCTTGCCGGTGTCGTCGAACTCTTCATCGAAGTTTGCCTGCGCGTGTGCGCCGGCGTGCGCCAGCAGCGCAACGGCTGCCACGGCGATGGTGGCACCGCGGCGCCAGGTATGGTTCATGGTCATGTTGACTTCATTCATGGTCGGGAGCTTGGGGCGCGGCGGGCATCGGTTGCGGCTCGTCGTCGATGATCATGTCCTGGCGCTGGTGACGGTGCGGCGGACGTGCCGGTGCATCGATCAGCGGACGCGACAGATAGCGTGACAATTCCTGCAGCGCACGCTGATAGACATCGCGCTTGAATTCGATGACCACGTCCAGCGGCACCCAGTACTCATGCCAGCGCCACGCATCGAACTCGGGATGACTGGTCAGGCGCAGGTTGACATCGCAGTCGCGGCCGACCATCCGCAACAAAAACCAGATCTGTTTTTGACCGCGATAGTGACCGCGAATGTCGCGCTTGATAAAGCGGTCGGGCACCTCATAGCGTAGCCAGTCGCGCGTGCGGCCGACTATCTTGACATGCTCGGCACGAAGCCCGATCTCTTCTTCGAGTTCGCGGAACATGGCCTGCTCGGGTGTTTCGCCGTATTTGATTCCGCCCTGAGGAAATTGCCACGAGTGCTCGCGTACCCGTTTCCCCCACCACACCTCATTGTGGGTGTTGAGCAGAATGATGCCGACGTTCGGGCGAAAGCCTTCACGATCAAGCATTAGTGCACCTCGAAACTTTCTGCGGTCCGGTACGCCGTTCTCTGATTCGCGCCAACAGCGCTCAAGAAAAATTGTCTGCCACGGCCTTGCTGCGGCAGTCGATCAA
>AEPR01000227.1 GCA_000195205.2 Oxalobacteraceae bacterium IMCC9480
TTCACCAAATTTTCTACCGCCCCTGTCCGCCATCTCTTTTAACAAAATTGCTTCTTCCTTAAACGATTCTCCTAAATTCGAAACGATAGTGAACATTCGATCGCCCAAAGTCATGGGTGAGTTTGTAGATACAGGTGTCATGAAAACATTTAAAAATGCACTCCGCCACCAGCTGCCGTTATCTTCGTGGTGAAGTATTCTTGGTATGTGCGTGCCACCTGTATTGCCCATTAAATTCAGGTCGGTTTTGTCCATATCCAGGTTCGATGACGTAAATTTTGAAGTTGTCCTATGAATATCAGCTAAAGTAATTTCATTGGCAGGGGCGGTTATCGATTTTGTAGAAGATGACTCTGTTAAAAATAATTCATTGGTCTCACAAGCACTATTTTTATTTTGCAGTAATGACAGAGCCTCTTGTATTTCCTGTAATTGATGTGCCGAATGTAAAAAACCGGGACCACGCACTTCACGACCTTCATCGATGATTTTTTCCAGTGCTGAATTGAGCTCCTCAGGCGTATTTACTTTTTTATTCTTTATCAATTCGTGAATCTCGTTATAGACAATGAGTGCCGCATTCCTTCCGATTCCGGCATGACTGACAATAATCGGGATCGGGTTTTCATCAGTGCCATCATTTTGTAAAATACGATGTTGATCAAGAATAGATTTTGATTTTTCTATATCCGGTATTTTTAAACATTTGTCACTGAAATCCAGTCCGGCCTGAGTCAGTATTATTTTTTTAAGTGGTCCATCTTTGCGGTCCGTGTACTCCAATGAAAAATGACAATGATCATTTGCAGAGCTGGAAGACGCTGCCGGCAGAATATCAGTTACCTCGATTTTTACCAGGTTTTGAATCGTATATTTCCCGCCTATAACAAGACTGGTATTTAAAGCCTTACTGAGTTCATATTGATCATGAATCAGCTGAAGCATTGATTTTTTTCCTGCTTTTTTCAGATTAGATATTGCCTCTCCATTGATGAAATTCCGATGCGTAGTTCTTGAGACAAACTGGTAGAGTCCGTTGCCGGATTCTAT
>AEPR01000226.1 GCA_000195205.2 Oxalobacteraceae bacterium IMCC9480
GGTGCAATAACCGCAGGGCATTGCACCGCAAACGGACCGCTGCGGCGCGTCGATGCATTTGCGCCGGTCGCCCTGCAGCGCTTGCTCCGATCCCATCCCCCGCCAGAAACCACTCGTCTGGCTGCCAACATAACCGCCCGTGTAATGTTGCCGAAATAATTCCTCGTTAAGCTCCGGCCCGAACATAAACCATTCCAGTCAGCAATTTTTGCTGCCGGAGATGTGGATGACATCGGAGCAGGACAATGCGGAGCTGGGACGAATCGAAGAAGCGCAAGGCGCGGGTTGAAATCATCCCGATGATCGATGTGATGATGTTTCTGATGGTGTTTTTTGTGCTCATCAGCCTCAACGTGATCCCGGCTCTCGGCTTGAAAACCAGGCTGCCCAGCGCCAGCAGTTCGCAGGATCTGGCACCCCAGAAAAAGGCCGTCATCACCATTGGCCTGCAGGACGCATTACAAGTCGATGGGATCGATACGCCTATCACTGCACTGGCGGCACGGCTGAACCAGCAAAAAATTGCCGGCGACAAGCTCAACGTCATCGTCAACAGCGACCGTGGCGTGGAAGTGCAGCGACTCGTCGAGGTGATGGACACGCTGAAACAGAATGGCTTCGAATCCATCTCCATCGCTACCCGCAAGCCCTGAGTCGTGGAAAAGATGCCGTTTTTTTTCCGCTTCAGAGACACCGTCGCCAGCCTGCCATCGCTGGGCATTTTGCTGCTGCTGATACTCGTTGGCATGAGCAAGACGCCAACGATCGCGCGGCCGCACGATGATTCGCTGGTGCAGATTGCGCTGATTACCGCAGAGCCGGTCGTCGTGCCGAAGCCGGTTCCGGTCGTGCCCACACCCGCGCCCACATCCACTCCACGGCCTGTTGTCATACCGCCGGTCGCGCCACCGCGACCCTCGATGCCGGTCGCCGCCAGCGCCGTGGCGAGCGAGTTGCCGGCGCTCCCCATGCCATCCAAAACCATCGCGCCAGTCGTCCCCGCCGAGCCTGTTGCTGTAGTCCCGCCAGTCGCGGTGCCCGCAGCCGTCGCCGTAAAAGCCAGAGCGGTCAGCCCCGACGCCGAATACATCGCCGCAGTGCGCGCCCATCTCAATCGCATCAAGCGCTATCCGACCGGTCGCGAGGCCAGCCAGCTTAGACCGCAGGGCAAGGTCAGGATCTGGTTTGTGCTGCAGCGCGACGGCAGCGTGGTCGACGTCGGTCTGGAGCAATCCTCGAATTCGATGCTGCTCGATGACGCTGCCCGCAAGACCATTAACCGCGCCACCTTTGCGGCGTTTCCGGAGGCGAGCTGGGCGGGTGAGTCCAGCCACCGCTTCAGCGCCGAGCTGGAGTTCGTCCCTGCTGCCTGACCTGTCGTGCCAATTTTCTTGTTTCACCATTGTTTTAAAACTAAAAAACATTCAGGGAGTAACACCATGCGCTACAAGACAACCCCGCTCTCATTGCTGATTTCCGGTCTTTTCATGGCCGCCAGTCCGATGGGTTTTGCTGCCGACACTTCTGATGTCGGCAAGGTCACGGTGCAGGATGAGGCCGGCAGTGCCCAGAGCACCGGCTTGATCCAGCAGGAAGATTCGTCCAAGGCACGCAGTTCGGTGACGCGCAGCTACATGGAAAAGCAGGGCGCAACCAGCAATCCCTTCCAGATGCTCAGCTTGCTGCCGGGCGTCAATACCTATGATGTCGATGGCACCGGCCTGTTCGGCGGCACCATCCGTGTGCGCGGCTTCAATAGCGACCAGCTCGGCTTCACGATCAATGGCGCGCCGGTCAATGACTCCGGCAGTTTTGCGGTCTACCCGCAGGAATATACGGATACCGAAAACCTCTGCGATATTTTTGTCACGCAAGGCTCGACCGACACCGAAGCGCCGCATGTCGGCGCCACCGGCGGCAATATCGGCATGACCATGTGTACGCCGGAAGACCTGCGGCGCGTGCGGACCTCGCTCAGTGTGGGGTCGAATAATTTGCGGCGCGGCTATCTGCGCGTCGATTCCGGCAAGCTGTTTGACGATCGCTTCAAATTTTTCGTGTCCTACTCGAAGGCCGAGGCAGACAAGTTCAAGGGCATGGGCGGCGCGGTCAAAGAGCACGTTGATTTCAACAGCAAACTCACGCTCAACGGCGGTCACTTTATCGATGCCTCGTTCATGTACAACAAGGCGCTCAACAACAACTACCGCACGCTGACCAAGAGCCAGATTGACCAGTTCGGACGCAAGCTCGACTTCGGTACCGTGGCACCGATCCATCAGCCTGGCGGCGTCGGCATACAGAACGACTCGACCTTCGCGCCGAATGCCGGCATCAATGTGGGCAACAAGGATTTTTACTACGGCTATAACCTCAATCCGTTCAAGAACTGGCTCGCTACGATGAACGCGCATTTCGCGCTGACACCGACTTCCAGCGTGGATGTCAATCCGTACATGTGGTACGGCTATGGCACCGGCGGCAATGAGCTGAAAACCGTTGCGGAAGGCAGCGCCTCGAATCAGCTCGGTGGCGGTATCCGCGATGCCAACGGCGATGCCGATACCCGCGATACCGTGTTTGCCTACAACGGCAGCGTGACCCGCACCTACCGTCCCGGCGTGACGGTCAAGTTCAACCAGAAAATTGATAATCACCGCCTGATGGTCGGTTACTGGTACGAAAAAGCCCGCCATCAGCAGACCGGTCCGTTCACCCCGACCGATAACAACGGCAACGCCGATGTCTGGCTCGAGAACTCCAGCCAGTGGCTCAAGAATCAGGATGGCAGTTATGTCCAGAGCCGCGACACGCTCACCATCAGCACCGGCAAGTCGGCCTTCGTGCAGGACAGCATCAGCCTGCTGCAAGACAAACTGACCTTGCAGCTCGGTGCCCGTTATTCCAGCATTGATCGTGATTTCACCAACAACCCGAGCCAGTCGGCGCAGGGCTTTTACACGTTGAAGAAGTCCTATTCGGACCTGTTGCCAAGTCTGGGTGTGCGCTATCAATTGTCGACAGCCGATTCGGTGTTTTTTAATGCCGCAAAAAACTTCAAGGCCCCGGGTAATTTTTCCTACTTCGGTCTGCTCTCCGGCGGCACCGTGGTCAATGGGGTCTACACCGGCGGCACGGTGCGCAATGTGCCGGTCGACAAGGAAACCTCCGTCAACTATGACCTCGGTTACCGCTACGTCAATGACAAGCTGACGCTGTCCGGATCGGCCTTCTTCATTGACTATCGCAACCGCATTGCCTCGGCGTTCAATCCGGATACCGCCACTAGCGTCGACATCAATGTCGGTGACGCCAGCTCGAAGGGACTGGAACTGGAATCGGGCTATGCACTGAGCAAGAACCTGAGCGTCTATGGTTCGCTGTCCTACATCAAGAGCAAGATGAAAAAGGACTTGCCGGTATCGGCGACTACCGCGTTGCCCACCTCGGGCAAGGAATTTCCGGATACCCCGAACTGGCTGAGCGGCCTGAGCGTGCAGTACGCGCAGGATAGCTGGTACGTGTTCGGTCAGGCCAAGTACACCGGCAAGCGTTACAGCACGCTGGTCAATGACGATAGCCTCGATGGCTACACCGTCGTCAACGCCGGTGCCGGCTACACCTTCCCGTCATCGAACTGGCTGAAAAAACCGATGCTGCGTCTGAATGTGAACAACGTCTTTCAGCAGCAATACCTGAGCCTCAATTCGGGTAGCGGCAGCGCGTTCACGACCAACGCGGTAGCCGTCGGCGCGATCGCTGCGCAGTCACCGTCCTTGTATGTGAGTGCGCCACGCAGCATCAGCCTGGCCCTGACGGCGGATTTCTAACGCCCGTCCTCTGGTCGCGGCGGGCTACGGCGCGCCGCGACCTCCACCCTCCATCGCCTCCGGGCGTTGAAAGACTTTCCATGAACATGCAACTATTTCACGATGTCGCGTTTTATCTGATGTACGGCTGCGCTGCGCTGGCGCTGTTCGTCATTGTTGAACGCGGTCTGTTTTTTGATTACACCTTGCGCCAGGCCGTCAAGCTTGAAAAAGCCATGACGCATGCCGTGCAGCACGTGCGTGAATTACCTGCCGAATTGACGGCCC
>AEPR01000225.1 GCA_000195205.2 Oxalobacteraceae bacterium IMCC9480
CTTGCGCATCGATGCCGGAAGCGATCAGCCCGATGATCTGTTCGTGCAGTTGCTGGCGATAGCTGGCGTGGTCTTCGTTCCAGATGACCAGGTCGACGGCCAGACCTTTCAGGCGCCAGTACGCATGCGCCTGTACCAGCTGGCGCACCAGTTCGATGTGCGCCAGTTCCTTGATCTGGACCAGCACGATCGGCAGGTCGCCCGAAATCGCATAGCTCCACAGGCCCGACTGGCCGCGCCGGTTCTTGATCAGCGTGCTGGCATCGGCGCGCAGGGCCGGATTCATGCTGACGATGGAGCCGGCCAGCCGGCCATACAACTGGGCATCGGTTTCGCTGGCATTGAGCTGGCGCAGCACGACCTGGCTATGGGTCCAGGCCAGCTCGAAGACGCGGTCGGCCAGATAGCGGTCGCGGTATTTGGCGATCAGATAGAGCGCCGCGTCGCGCGTGTCGACGACGCCGGTGACGATGTCGACGATGACCGATTCTTCGGGCGCGAGCGTGATCTGGTAACGCACCGCGACGATCGGATCGAGCACCGAACCGGCGCTGTTCGACAGCGCTTGGGCGGACCCGGTCAGTGCTGCCGGTGTCGTCAGGGCATTGCCGCGGCCGATGAAAGCCAGCCGGTCGGTTTCGAACGAGACCGTGCCGACGGCGCGGCCATGGACCACGACCTGATGCAGCATCCACGGCAGCTGTTCGCCAAACGAACGCGGGCGGCGCGTGCACAGGATCGTGCCGCTGTCGGCCAGCAGTTCGGTCTGCACGAACAGGTTGCTGAACGCCGGATGGGCGGCGTCGGCCGCGGCCGGTGCCAGCACCACTTCGGCGTAGCTGGTGACTTCGATGGTGCGGCGATGGCGCGAGCGGTTGGTGATTTTGCTGCGGCGGATTTCGATGTCGTCTTCGGGCGAGACCACGACTTCGGTATGCATGTCGATGTCATGGTCGGTGCGGCGGAACTCGGCCCGGCCTTCCGAAAAAATCACTTCGTAATGCTGCGGTTCGACCAGCGTCGGCTGGTAGGTGCTGGACCAGAAATAGCCGTCGTCGACATCGCGCACGTAGCAAAAGCTACCCCAGTTGTCGCGCGTGCTGTCGGCCCGCCAGCGCGTCACGGCCAAGTCTTTCCAGCGGCTGGCACTGCCACCGGCATGACTGATCATGACGTGGTAGCGGCCATTCGAGAGCAGCTGGATTTCGGGGATGCGGCTGTCGGTGCGATGGAATACCCGCATCGGCATGGCTTGCTCGCTGGCGCTGGTACGGATGTCGGCCAACTCGGTGGTGTTGGCATAGCCGGCCGAGGCTTTCGGGATGCGTTCGTGCAGCAGTAGCATGGTGGCCTGGAACAGCGGGTCGGCAGCGAAGCGGCGCTGCATCGGCTGCTCGCGCAGCAGGTAGGCCAGGCTCAGAAAACCCATGCCCTGGTGATGCACCATATACGACTGGATCACTGCAAAGGACTGGCCGCGCGGCAGCCGCGACGGCGTGTAATCGATTGCCTCGATCATGCCGTAGCGGCCTTCGAAACCGTCACCCGAAAGCCGCTGCAGATTCAGACAGGCCGCTTCGGGCGCGACCATCAGCGCCATCATCGTCGCGTAGGGGGCGACCACGAGGTCGTCGCCCAGCCCGCGCTTGAGGCCCAGGCCCGGCACGCCGAACGCGCGGTACTGGTAGTTGAGCGCCGCGTCGAAAGTGTTGTAGCCGGACTCTGAAATGCCCCACGGGACATCGCGCTGCGCGCCGTAATCGATCTGGCGCTGGACGGCGGCGCGGCAGGTCTGGTCGAGCAGGGTGTTGTCGAAGGTCGGCATCACCAGCAGCGGCATCAGGTATTCGAACATCGAACCGCTCCAGGACAGCAGGATAGGATCGCCGCCGGCGATCGTCAGCTGGCGACCGAGCGCGAACCAGCTAATCTGCGGCAACTGGCCCCGGGCGATGGCGACGAAGGTGGCCAGCCGCGCTTCGGAGGCCAGCAAGTCATAGAAGCTTTCGTCACGCCGGCGCTCGCTGACGTTGTAGCCGATGGCCAGCAGCTTGGTGGTGTGGTCGACCAGGAAGTCGACATCGGCGCGGGCAAGTTCGCTGGCCTGCAGGGCCAGCCGTTCGAGTTCGGCGATGCGTCCGGCGGCGCAGTGACTGCCTTGTTCCAGTGCCGCCATCAGCAGGCGGAAACTGCTGTCGTCTTCCTGCAGACCGGCACGCTGGGCATCGAGCAGTGGCTGCAGCGTGCCTCTCAGGCGCGCCAGGCCGGCCAGCGTCGGGACATCGTCGAGCGCGCTGCGCAGGGCCGGTAACCATGCCTGCTGCTGCGCGGCCGGCAACAGCAGCCACGGTGCCAGTACGATCAGTTCGTCATGCAGTTCGCGGCACTGGCTGGCCAGCGCATTGGCCCACCAGTGCAGCTCGATATTGGCGCTTGCCGGTAGTCCGGTACGAAAGGCTGCCGCATCAGCGGCCAGCGCAGCGAGCATCGCGCAGGTACCGTGCAGGCTGACGACAGGCGTGCCGCCGGCCTGTTCGAGGCGTGCGCGCAAGGTGGCCAGCGGTGCCAGCACGGTCTTGTCGCCACTGGCTACCAGCGCCGCCAGCGTGTCGGCAATGCCATCGATGCTTTGGGGCGGCAGGATGGGGGCGTGCACCAGCATCAGCAGGCCGGGACGCAGCGTCAGCAAATGGCCGGACAGGTTGCCGCTGTCGACGCTCGAGACATACATCGGCGTGAGCGGCTTGAGGCTTTGCGTGTCGTACCAATTATAAAAATGGCCCTGGTAGCGCTCCATTAAATCCATCGTACGCAGCGTATTGCCGGTGCGTTCGAGCAGCCGGCCCAGCGTCAGGTAGCCGAAATCCCAGGCAGCCAGATTGGCCAGCAGCGACAGGCCGATATTGGTCGGCGAGGTGCGCCGTGCGATCACGGCAACCGGCTGCTCCTGCACGTTGTCGGGCGGCAACCAGTGGTCGTCGGGACCGACGTAGGTCTCGAAAAAGCGCCAGGTCTTGCGTGCCAGCCGGCGCAAATAGGTGGTCTGTTCCAGCGTCAGCGCGGCCGCGCGACGCTGTTGCGGCCGGCTGATCCACCAGGCCACGGTCGGTGAAATCCACCACAGCAGCAGCAGCGGCGCAGCGAACACCAGCGCCATCGGCCGCACCGCGATCAGCCAGCCGGCGCTCGCCAGCGCCAGCGTCGGTGCCATCCACATCGCGCGCCAGCTGTCGAGCAGGCCGGAGCCGTCGCGGCGCGCCAGACTGCCCGAGGGCTGCCATTCGAGCAGGTGGCGTTTCGAGATCAGCATGCGCCATAGCGTGCGGCCAATCGCATCGAGGCTGTAGAACGCTTCGTGCGGCAGAAAGGTCAGCTGCAGCGCGCCGTGCGCAAGGTGCTGGCCGGCGCTGCGGCCGACTTCATTGAGATGCTGGATCAGCAGCACTTCGGCCGGCTTGCGCAGCAGGCCGATCAGTATCGTGATGCAGGTCGGTGTGAGCACGATCAGCAGCGCCACCAGTGTCCAGATCCAGCCGCTCTCGAGCAGCGTCCAGCCGACCAGCACCAGCGCGGTCAGTGCCGGCGCGACCAGACTGCGACGCAGGTTATCAAGCACTTTCCAGCGTGCCAGTGCCGATAGCGGATTGCGCTGACGCGGCGCGGGCGTACCGGTGGCCGTCGTCGGTCCGGGCACGCGCGGCAGCAGCCATGCCAGCAATTGCCAGTCGCCGCGTATCCAGCGATGGCGGCGCTTGACGTCATCGCTGTAGCGCGATGGATATTCTTCGTGCAGCTGGGCGTCGCTGATCAGGCCTGCGCGGGCATAGCAGCCTTCGAGCAGGTCGTGGCTGAGAATCTGGTTATCGGGCAGCCGGCCGTCGAGCGCCTGTTCAAAGGCGTCGACATCGTAGATGCCCTTGCCGATGAACGAGCCTTCGTGGAACAGATCCTGATAGACATCCGACACGGCGCGCGTGTACGGATCGATGCCGGGCACGCCGGTGCAGAGTTTTTCGTACAGCGAGGCGTGGGTGCCGGGCAGGCTGGAGGTCACGCGCGGCTGCAGGATGCCGTAGCCCTCGGTGACCCGTTGCAGGCGCGGATCGTAGCTGGCGCGGTTCAGCGGATGCGCCAGCGTGGCGATGAACTGGCGCGCGGCATCGCGCGGCAGCAGCGTGTCGGTATCGAGCGTGATCACGTAGCGCACCTGTTGCAGCGGCGCGGTGTCGCCGACGATGCACGCAAACGCGGTAGCGCTGCCGCCGCGCAGGAAATGGTTCAGGTCGCCCAGTTTGCCGCGCTTGCGTTCGAATCCCATCCAGACCTGCTCGTGCGGATTCCAGCGCCGCGGCCGGTGCAGCAGCAGGAACGGACTGCCGGATTGATCGGCGTATTTGCGGTTGAGTGCGGTGATGGTATCGGCGGCGTAGGCCACCAGTGCGTCATCGCCGGGCAGGGTTTCGGCAGGCGCGTCGGGCAGATCGGTCAGCAGGCAACAGCGCAGGTGCGGATCGCGATTGGCCAGGTAGCGCACTTCGAGCGCTTCGCACAGACCGTCGATATTGGCGATCGAATACAGCATCGTCGGCACCACCACCAGCGCGTGGGCGTCGGGAGGAATGCCCGCCGAAAAATCCATCCGCGGCAGTGGTTGCGGTATCGCCAGCAGCGTCGCCAGCCAGTTCACCAGCCCCAGCGCCAGCTGGCTGCTGCTCAGTACCGTGAGCACGATGACGACGGTCAGCAGCCAGGGCGGGGCAGCGCCGGTTTGCAGCACGATGCCGGTGCAGCTCAGTGCCAGCAGGACCAGCATCGCGCCAAGGTAAGCGCGCAGCGGCCAGCGCTTGACGATGTGCCGCAGTGCTTGCGGCAGCGTGCGGCGAAAGCCGATGTCGTGCTCCAGCGCGGCCAGGCCGTGACCGAGCAGGTAGCTGCCGACATGCGCGTTGCGGTGGCCGGCACCATGAGTGATGACGGCTTCCTGCGCCAGGGCGATGGCGCGGGCGGCGACTTGTTGTTCGGTCAGCGTGGTGCCGCGGGCCAGTTGCTCGACGATGTGGCGATAGCAGTCGCGCGTGGCAAAGTCCATCGCCCGATAAGTCTGATGGGGATCTTGCTGCAGCGTTTCTTCGACGGCGCTGAGCGCCTCGACAAAATCACGCCAGTCCATCGCACCCAGAAAACGCAGGCTGCCGATGCTATTGCTGATCGAGACCTGGTCGCGCGCCTGTTGCTGCGCATCGACCTGCACCAGGTGCTCGATGGTTTCGCCGCACTCCGACAGGCGTTGCGCGATCCACGTCAGCGGCAGCGCCAGCGCCGGATTCTGGCCCTGCAGCCGGCGCGACAGTTCGGCCACGAACGACGGCACCAGCGGCGGCGCGGAACGGGCCATGTCGGCCACCACCAGGATCAGGTCGCCGGGATTTTTGTCGGCGGTCTCGGTCATGCGGTCGGCCCAGGTATCGGCCAGCGTGCGATTGAGCAGGCTGATATCGAGCCGCGCGGCGACACGGCGCAGGTTGTCGATCAAGGCCAGGCGCAACATGATCGGGATCGCCCAGAGCTCGCCCAGCTTGAGCGGTAGCACGCTCTGGTAGGCCGCGACAAACAGCCGCAGGCTTTCGGGATCGACCCGGCCATCGCCATGCGCGATGGTCTCCAGCGCGAGGTCATAGACGCGCGGCCAGCCGGCCGACGGACCGGTCGCGAGGCGTGGCAACTGCTTGCTGTAGGTCTTGGGCAGATGGCGCTTGGCGGTGCGGATCTGTTCTTCGATCAGGTAAAAATTATCCAGCAGCCATTCGGCCGCCGGCGTGATCTGGCGGTTCTCCCGGACGGCTGCGGTGAGCAGATTGCAGGCATCGATGATGATGGATTCATTGCTTGCCAGACGCGTGAGCAACTGGTCGCGTCCCGGTTCTTCGCTGACCGTATGCGAGGCCGCCAGTACTGCACCATGCTGTTCCATCTGCGCTGCGCCATAGAGTTCGGCGCGCAACGGCGGTTCGTCGTCGGCAGTGGCACGGGCCGCGTCGGCAGGTTGAAGCGTCGCCATCGCAGGCACGGGATCGAACAGGAATTTGCGCAGTACATTCATCAAGGTCGGACGTCTCTTTCTGGCAGACGACTCCTGCGGCGTGCACGGCGGGCGGCAGCGCGGGCCCGACAAGCTTATCGGGGCATGCAGGCGTCGAGGGTGTTCAGGGGAGATGCGCGTGTGAAACGCGCCGATAACCGATTTAGGCTAGCGCGGGACGGAAAACGGCGCTGTGCGATAGCGCACATAAGGGGCGATTGGTGGCGTTGGCAGGCCCCGGCGGAGCGCTCGCGTGGTCACGGTGAGGCCGTGTCCACGCGAATGCGCTGCAATTGGCAGAGCGGGCGTTGAGGGCGACTATCCGACGGCAACCGGGAGTTCTCCAATTGGCGGGATGCGGCGTCTCCAGTCCGGGAGCTCGGATTGAAAAGAAGAAGTTAAATTCACTTTAACGCAGGTTGTTCAGAAGTCAGTCCTCGACCATCATTGCCCCCGCGATAAATCGACGAGGAGTGAAAATGTTTTACACCATGATCTGGTTGCTGATGGCGCTGCTGCTCGCCCTGTGGTCCGCTGCAGCGTGGGTGCTGCATACGCTGGCGCAGTGGTCCGGCGCGCAGGCGGGCGGCATGTCCGGCCTGCCGGCGCAGTTGGGTTCGCTGCCGGCACCGGCCTGGCTTTCGCCGTGGCTGCCGCCGGGTGCACAGGAATCCTGGAGCGCCGTACTGACATCTTTCAATCCGCTGTTCGAGTCGATGCTGGCATTTGCACCGGCATTGCTGGGCTTGCTGGTGCCGGCAATCTGGCTCATTTGGGCGGTGGGTGCGGTGCTGCTGCTGGCACTCGGTCTCGGATCGACGATGCTGATCCGGCTGGCCCGATCACGCATGGGCGTGACGGCGGCCAATTACCGGCCGCTTGCACGGCACTAATCGCATCACAAGGCATCACACCATTTGACTTCACTGCAAGACTGGAAAGGAAACCACCATGAGTGCGCAATCAATGCTGGAACAATTGTTTAAATCGGGAATGTCCCTGCTGGACGGCAAGGGAATCGGAGGCGCGGCCGGTGCCGCGAGTGCGGTCAAGTCGTCGATGAACTGGGGACAGTTTGGCAGCGGTGCCGCCACCGGCGGAGCGCTCGGGCTACTGCTCGGCAGCAAGCGCGGCCGCAGTTTTGGCGGCAAGGCGCTGCAGTATGGCAGCGTGGCGGCACTCGGCGTGATGGCGTTCAAGGCGTACGGCATGTGGCAGCAGAAGCAGGGCGCTGCGGCATCGTCGCAGTCGCCGCAACAGGCTGGTTTTCCGGCGGCGCTGGAGCAGGTCCGAACCGTCGACCGTTTGCCGGCACCGGAGGTCGAGGTGCATAGCCGGGCGATGCTGCTGGCGATGATCGCAGCGGCCAAGTCGGACGGCCATCTTGACGAGCGCGAGCGCGGCGTGGTCGAGGCCGAGCTGGCACGGCTGGATGCCGATCCGGTCATGCGCAACTGGTTTGAAGACCAGCTAAGCCGACCGCTGGATCCGGCCGAAGTAGCCCTGGCGGCGACCACGCCGGAAATGGCCAGCGAAATGTACCTGGCCAGTTTGCTGGTGGTCGATGAAAGCAGTTTCATGGAGCGCGCTTATCTGGACGAGCTGGCACGGCAGTTGCGACTGCCGGAGGGGCTCAAGGTCGAGCTGGAAGCGCAGGCGGGGGCGCTCGGGTAGCTGGGATTGTGCCTGCTCAAATGTGCCGCGATTGGTGGAATTGG
>AEPR01000224.1 GCA_000195205.2 Oxalobacteraceae bacterium IMCC9480
ACGTCTTTTGCACAACCTGCGCATTGCGGATACGGGTCAGCATATCGGCGATAGGATCGCTCATACTCATTGCATATTCTCCTATTACCAGCTTGCTTTTGTCATACCAGGAACTTCACCACGCATGGCGACTTCCCGGAGTTTAATACGGCCCAGACCGAACTTACGGAAAGTGCCACGGGGGCGACCAGTCAACGCACAACGATTGCGTTGTCGAGTCGGAGCTGAATTGCGAGGCAGCGCCTGCAACTTCAAACGAGCCTCATAGCGCTCTTCTTCCGACTTCGATTGGTCATCAATGATTGCCTTCAACGCAGCACGCTTACCAGCAAATTTCTTTACCAGATCTGCACGCTTTTGTTCGCGGTTAATCAATGCCAGCTTTGCCATGGCAACCTCAGTTTCTAAACGGGAATTTAAAGGCGGCGAGTAGCGATTTCGCTTCATCGTCGGTCTTGGCGGTGGTCGTGATACTAATATTCATACCACGAAGCACATCAATTTTATCGTACTCAATCTCGGGGAAGATAATCTGCTCTTTCACGCCGATATTGTAGTTACCGCGACCATCGAATGCGCGACCCGATATACCGCGGAAATCGCGGACTCGTGGCAGAGCTACTGTAACCAACCGGTCGAGAAACTCGTACATGTGAGCGCCACGCAGCGTAACCATGCAACCAATTGGATAGCCCTCGCGGATCTTGAATCCCGCAATTGCCTTACGTGCTTTGGTAACAACAGGCTTTTGACCAGCAATCTTGGGTCAAATCTCCTACCGCATGCTCAATAATCTTCTTATCCGCAATTGCCTCAGATAAGCCCATGTTCAGGGTAATCTTGAGAATCCGGGGGACTTCCATTACCGATTTGTATGAATACTTAGCAGTCAAATCAGCAACGATTTTTTCTTTATAAAACTCTTGGAGACGGGCCATGATCTTTAAACCTTTACAGCTTCGCCGCTGGACTTAAAAATGCGGACGAGACCACCATCAACAGTTTTGAATCCAACACGATCAGCTTTGCCTGTTGCGGCATTAAATAACGCAACATTCGATACATGAATCGGCATCAGCTTATCAACGATGCCGCCGGTGGTACCAGTCATCGGGTTGGGCTTAGTTGCCTTCTTCGCAACATTGATACCATCAACCAGGACGTGGTCAGCATCGACTCGCTTGAGAATAGTTCCCCGCTTACCTTTGTCTTTGCCAGCCAGGACGATAACTTCGTCATTCTTCTTAATCTTATCCATCGATACCCCTTACAAGACTTCAGGAGCAAGGGACACGATTTTCATGAACCGCTCAGTACGCAGTTCACGTGTCACAGGTCCAAATATGCGCGTACCAATAGGTTCGAGCTTTGCATTCAGCAAAACCGCTGCATTGGTGTCGAACTTTACCAATGAACCGTCTTGGCGCCGAACACCCTTAGCCGTACGAACCACCACAGCATTATAGATCTCGCCTTTTTTGACGCGACCACGAGGCGCTGCAACCTTCACAGTTACCTTGATTACGTCGCCGATTCCCGCGTAACGACGCTTGGAACCACCGAGAACCTTAATACACATGACTTCACGCGCACCGGTGTTGTCGGCTACTTCTAGCCGGCTTTCAGTTTGAATCATAATATTTTCTTTCCCAACTTAACCCGAACAATCCGCACAATGCGGCATTACGGTCAGTCTTGGTCCCGCCAGTTGATCTTTTCAAATCAGAACTGATTGGGTGGACGATTTCCAAAACTTCGAACTTGATATTCGCCTACTTAATACCCGAGGAGTACAAAGCACTGCGAAGCCCAGCATTATGTCAGAAATATGCTGGGCTTTCAACTATCGCTTAAACTATTTGTACTGCTTGCACTACGCGGGTAACTGTCCAGGCCTTGGTCTTTGAAATTGGGCGACCTTCCTGAATTTCAACTGTATCGCCTGTCTTGGCCTGATTGGCTTCGTCATGGGCGTGATACTTATTAGAACGCATGATAATTTTCCCGTACAGCGGATGTTTTACATGGCGTTCGATCAGCACAGTAACCGTCTTATCCATCTTGTCAGACACCACCTTGCCAATCAGCGTGCGCTTGAGCGCTACTTTCTTCACTGGATCGTTCATTATTTGGCGTCCTTCACGTTCATGACAGTTTTTACTCGAGCGATATCGCGGCGTACCTTTTTGAGCTGAGACGTATTACTCAACTGTTGCGTCGCGATTTGCATGCGCAAACCAAACTGTGCTTTCAACAATGCGTTCAGTTCGATGGTCAAAGCCGCTTGATCCTTGCCTTGGAGTTCAGATGTCTTCATATTAACTCCTCTTATTGGCCGACTTGACGAACGACGAACGTAGTCAACAGCGGCAGTTTAGCGGCAGCGAGGCGGAACGCCTCACGTGCCAATGTTTCATCAACGCCGTCCATCTCGTACAGCATTTTGCCTGGCTGAATTTCGGCAACGTAATATTCAGGATTACCCTTACCATTACCCATCCGAACTTCTGCTGGCTTTTGCGAAATTGGCTTATCCGGAAAAATACGAATCCAGATCCGACCACCGCGCTTGATGTGACGGGTCATTGCTCGACGAGCTGCTTCAATTTGACGGGCGGTAATACGACCACGGCCAATCGCTTTCAAGCCAAACTCACCAAACGAGACTGCTGTACCCCGGGAATGAGAGATACCTTTATTGCGTCCCTTTTGTTCCTTGCGGTACTTTCTGCGTGCTGGTTGCAGCATGGTTATTCTCCTGCTTTCTCAGCAAGTGCCGGAACTGCTGCATCAGCAGGACCGTCTGGCTTCTTTGCGCGAACACGTTTTGCAGCAGGTGATGCCCCTGGAGCTGCAGCACTAGGCTGACCATCCGGACGTGCAGTACGCGGACGCGAACTTGGTTTTCCATCGTCACGACGTGGACCACGACGCTTCTTGTCATCATCGTTGGTAGTGTCTAAAGTCGGAGTTTCGCCACTTGCAAGACGATCACCCTTATAGACCCAAACCTTAATGCCAATAATTCCGTAAGTCGTCAGGGCTTCACCGAAGCCATAATCAATATCGGCGCGCAACGTGTGAAGAGGTACGCGACCTTCGCGATACCATTCTTTACGAGCGATCTCAATACCATTTAAGCGGCCCGACGACATAATCTTGATACCCTGAGCGCCCAAACGCATTGCATTTTGCATAGCGCGCTTCATTGCACGACGGAACATGATGCGTTTTTCAAGTTGCTGGGCAATCGAATCAGCGATCAGTTGCGCGTCGGTTTCAGGCTTACGAATCTCTTCGATATTGACGTGCACGGGCACGCCCATCATTTTACCAAGCGCGGTCTTAAGCACCTCAATGTCCTCACCCTTTTTACCAATCACAACCCCTGGTCGTGAACTGTAAATAGTGATTCGAGCATTTTTCGCAGGACGCTCAATAACGACGCGACCTACAGATGCGTTTTTCAGCTTCGTTTTTAGGTAAGCACGCACTTTCAAGTCCTCAATCAGCATAGTGGCAAAATTTGCATTGCCAGCATACCAACGTGAACCCCAATTTCGCGTCACGGATAAGCGAAATCCTGTTGGATGTATCTTCTGTCCCATCGTGACCCCTTAGTTTCCGACAGTCACATAAATGTGACAGGATTGTTTCGAGATACGATCACCACGGCCCTTGGCTCGCGCAGTAAAGCGCTTAAGGACCGAACCTTTTTCGACGTAGATAGTTGTGACTTTCAACTCATCTATGTCGGCACCGTCGTTGTGCTCTGCGTTTGCAATCGCCGACTCAAGAACGCGCTTAATGATGACAGCACCTTTCTTCGGGCTAAATTGCAAGATATTCAACGCTTGATCGACTTTTTTTCCCCGTATAAGGTCTGCAACCAGACGGCCCTTTTGGGCCGAAAGTCGCACACCGCGGAGGGTAGCTTTAGTTTCCATCATCGGACCTTATTTCTTAGCCTTCTTATCGGCGGCATGACCCTTAAACGTACGGGTCAAAGCGAATTCACCAAGTTTATGGCCAACCATGTTTTCAGAAACATAGACCGGCACATGTTGCTTGCCGTTATGCACCGCGATAGTCAAGCCGATGAAATCCGGCATGATCGTCGAGCGACGTGACCAAGTTTTAATTGGCTTCTTGTCTTTGATCGCCTGCGCAGTCTCAACCTTCTTCACAAGGTGGGCGTCACAGAACGGCCCTTTTTTCAATGAACGTGTCATTTTTTATCCTTATTTCTTGCCGCGGCGCGAGATGATCATTGACGTGGTGCGCTTGTTGCGACGCGTCTTCTTGCCCTTGGTTTGCTGACCCCATGGAGATACCGGATGGCGACCAGCTGCAGTCTTACCTTCACCACCACCGTGTGGATGGTCAACCGGGTTCATTACCACACCGCGAACGGTAGGGCGAACACCGCGCCAACGCATAGCACCAGCTTTACCAATTTTGCGCAGGTTGTGCTCGCCGTTACCGACTTCACCAACCGTTGCACGACACTCGACGTGAACACGACGCACTTCACCTGAGCGTAAACGAACTTGAGCGTAAGTACCATCACGAGCCATCAGAACCACACCAGCACCGGCTGTACGCGCCATTTGCGCGCCTTTTCCTGGCAGCATCTCGACGCAATGCATCGTGGTACCGACTGGAATATTGCGAATTGGCAAGCAGTTACCAGACTTGATTGGCGCTTCCGAACCATTCATTACCTGATCACCAACCGTCATGCCCTTGGTTGCAATGATGTAGTGACGCTCACCATCTGCGTAACAAAGCAATGCGATATTCGCTGTCCGATTTGGGTCGTATTCAATACGCTCCACTTTCGCGGGGATACCGTCCTTAATGCGACGAAAATCAATAACGCGATAATGCT
>AEPR01000223.1 GCA_000195205.2 Oxalobacteraceae bacterium IMCC9480
AGTTTTTCAGAGGGTGAGTTGTTGCAGTTCACAGGCATTCCGTATTTTGCCCCTGACTTTTTCCGCTCGGTCCGTATCCGCAATCCGCTGAAGATCAAGCAATTGCACAAGGGCTTGCAACAGCTTGGTGAAGAAGGTGCCGTACAGGTATTCAAGCCGGTGCACAGCGGTGACCTGATCCTGGGCGCGGTAGGTGTGCTGCAGTTTGAAGTCGTGGCTAGTCGTTTGCTCAATGAGTATGGCGTCGATGCTGTATTCGAAGGCACCAGTATTAGCAGCGCACGCTGGGTTACCGGCGAAGACAAGCGGGCGATTGCCGATTTCGAGAAGTCCGCTGCGGGACACAATGTTGCCTTTGATGCTGCCGGCAATATGGCCTATCTGGCCACCTCCGGCGTCAACCTCCGGCATACCCAGGAACGCTGGCCCTTGTTGACGTTCCATGCGACGCGCGAACATGCCGTCAAATTGGAATGACGCGATTTTCATAACACTAAAAATAAATAAGCTTTCTGCATTAACGCGATGATCTGATTTAAATCAATTAGGCTGTCGCGTATTCTCCCTATACTTTTTCCTCCGTGACGGGAAGGCTGAGTAGGAGAAGGTCTGTCGCTAGTGAGAATTACCTCATTCAAACCCGATGCCACCGCAAAACGGCTGGCAGGCTTCAGGAGTCGTCATGCTTACTGCCACTTATTCCTTGCTCGCCATCCGGTCCGAGCAAAAAAACGTGTGCAGTCTACTCTCGAGGCTGCGGGATTATGTACAGTCAAGCCGACGCCATGAAGCGTGCATCGATGCACGGGCGATGGCATCCCTACTCAGTCAGTTACAACAATTCGACAGATATTTTCATGCTCGCAAGATCGAGCGACATGTGATTCCTGCCGTGTGCTGTGCGACGACCGGGGCCGATTTGCTGGTGGATAAGCTGGAGATGCTCAGTCTTTCGGCGCGACGAAGTCTGGCGTCGTTACAGCAATACGTGCAGGCGGGCGACGCAGACAATGGCCATCCGACATTCTGTGCCGTCGCAGAGCAGTATTGCGACACCATGCTCGATCGCCTGCTGAATGAAGATGAATCGCTGATGTCCTTGATTGGCGAGGTGCTCACCAGAGAAGACTGGTTCGATTTGGGTGCACGATTTCTTGCCGAGGACGGTGATAAATATCTGTCGCGTCGTGTGGTGCCGCCGCTGGTCCCGCTGGCATCCGCAATTTCCGGCGAGAGCACGGCCACTTATTGATTCATTCTGGCGTGCTGTTTTTCCACTTGCACGCTAGCCGGTTTGTCGGCATGGTGTCTCGACTTGTACCAAGTGCGCCATGGCATGCCTAAAATTTTTGATTTCACCCGATTTTCCTTGCGCGACTTGTTCGCTACCGCCGCACCGACCCTTGTCGCGATTGCCGTTGTGGCTTTGCTTGTCTATTGGCTGGCTGATCCGTCACCGCCATCACGTGTCACGATCTCAACCGGACAGGAAAACAGCGCCTACGAACTGATCGGGAAAAAATACGCTGCCGAGCTGGCGCAACGGCACATCAAGGTCACGCTGGCACCGTCGCTCGGATCGCAGGAAAATCTGCAACGGCTGATGGATCCCGACTCGGGCATTGATATCGGATTTGTCCAAAGCGGCTCTACCGAGCAGGATGCGGCAGAGCGGCAGGGACTCATTTCACTGGGCAGTTTGTTCACCGAACCGGTATGGCT
>AEPR01000222.1 GCA_000195205.2 Oxalobacteraceae bacterium IMCC9480
TGGCAGCTGTCTCAATGCGGGGCAGGTCAAAAGCCACGTCAACTTCAACAGCCACCGCTCCCCCGACAGCGCCGTAGTTTCTCACATCTCCCCGCCACTACACTTTCAGGAATTCTTCCTTCGCCCCCAGCCATCGTGCCAGATGCATTTCGACCGTCGCCGGATCATCGCGTAGCAGGTCTATCGCCACGGTGCGGGCCTGTTCGACCAGCCACTGGTCCGTCTCCAGATCCGCAAAGCGCAGCATCGCCTGTCCCGATTGCCGCGCACCGAGGAACTCGCCCGGGCCGCGGATCTGCAGGTCGCGCCTGGCGATTTCGAAGCCATCCGTCGTTTCGCGCATGGTACCCAGGCGCTGTTTGGCGACTTGTCCGAGCGGGCTTTGATACAGCAGCAAGCACACGCTGGCGGCGCTGCCACGCCCGACCCGGCCGCGCAGCTGGTGCAGCTGCGATAACCCGGAACGCTCGGCGTGTTCGATCACCATCAGCGAGGCATTCGGTACATCCACGCCCACCTCGATGACGGTGGTGGCGACCAGCACCTGGATCTCGGCGCGGGTGAAGGCGTCCATGACGGCCTGTTTTTCCTGCGGCTTCAGGCGGCCGTGGACCAGGCCGACCTGCAGGTCGGGCAGGGCGGCCGAGAGCGTGGCGTGGGTGTCGGTGGCGGTCTGCAATTGCAGCGCTTCGGATTCCTCGATCAGCGGACAGACCCAGTAGGCTTGCCGGCCTTCGAGCGCCGCCACATGCACGCGTTCGATGACTTCGTCGCGCCGGTTCTGGTCGATCACGCGCGTGACGATGGGCGTGCGGCCGGGCGGCAGTTCGTCGATGACCGACACTTCGAGGTCGGCGTAATAAGTCATCGCCAGCGTGCGCGGAATCGGTGTGGCCGACATCATCAGCTGATGCGGCACGATCTGCGTCGGGTCTATGCCATTGCTCAGGCCGAGTCCCTTGTTGCGCAAGGTCAGGCGCTGGCCGACGCCGAAGCGGTGCTGCTCGTCGACGATCACCAGCCCGAGCCGGGCGAACACCACATCGTCCTGGATCAGCGCATGGGTGCCGATGACCAGCTGCGCGGTACCGGCTTCGATGCGCTCCTTGGCGGCGAGCTTGTCCTTTTTCTTCAGGCTGCCGGTCAGCCACACCACCTCGATGCCTAGCGGTTCGAGCCAGCCGGCGATCTTGCGGAAATGCTGGTCGGCGAGGATTTCGGTCGGTGCCATCAGCACCGCCTGAAAACCGCTATCGATCGCCTGCGCCGCAGCCAGCGCGGCGACCACGGTCTTGCCGCTGCCGACATCGCCCTGCAGCAAACGCTGCATCGGAAACGGCGCCTGCAAGTCGTGACGGATCTGGTCGAGTACGCGTTGCTGCGCGCCGGTCAGCGCAAACGGCAGCACGCGCTGGAAAGCCAGCGACAGCGCGCCGATCACCGGCAGCGGCGCAGCGCCCTTGGCACGACGGGCGACTTGCGCGCGCTTGAGAGACAACTGCTGCGCCAGCAATTCATCGAACTTCATCCGTACCCAGGCCGGATGCGAGCGATCTTCGAGCGCGCTTTCATCGACCTCGGGCGGCGGGTTGTGCAGCAGCCGCACGGCGGCCTCGAACGACATCAGGTCCAGGGATTCCACCAGTGCCGGCGCGAGCGTATCGCGCCAGCTGATGCGCGCCATCGCGCTCGCAATCGCCTTGCGCAAATAGGTTTGCGGCAAGCCGTCGCCACTCGGATAAACCGGCGTCAGCGCCATCGGCAGCGGCGCGCCTTCGAGCACCATCTTGTACAGCGGATGGACCATCTCCGGCCCGAAAAAACCGTGGCGCAGTTCGCCGCGCGCGCGCACCCGGTTGCCTTCGGCCATCTGCTTAAGCTGGCTGCCATAAAAATTCAGGAAGCGCAGCGTGACCTGTCCGGTCTCGTCGGCCAGCGTCACGACCAGCTGGCGGCGCGGTTTGTACTGGACTTCGCAGGCGGTGATCATGCCCTCGACCTGCACCGATTGCCCGCCCATGAAGGACGCGTCGCGGATCAGCACGATGCGGGTTTCGTCTTCGTAGCGCATCGGCAAATGCAGCACCAGATCCATGTCGGTGCGCAGACCCAAGCGGGCCAGTTTGTCCTCGGTTTTTTTGGCGGAAGTGGTGGGCTTGGCGGGCTTGCGCTTCGCGGCGGGCAGTTCAGGCGTCAAGAGAGTCGGCTCAGCGTAAAATGGCGGGTTGTTTGCAAGGACGCAAACCCGCAACCTTAGCAGTTCCCGACCCGATTCGTAACCAGCACGTCACCAATTCCACGCATGTACTCACTTTCCGATTTTGATTTTGATTTGCCGCAATCCCTGATTGCCCAGCACCCGCTGGCCGAGCGCAGCGCGTCGCGCCTGTTGCAGCTCGATGGCGACACCCCCGTTGACCGCCAGTTTGCCGACATCGTCGCGCTGCTCACCCCCGGCGACCTGCTGGTATTTAACGATACCCGCGTGCTGAAGGCCCGTTTTTTCGGCAACAAGCAGAGCGGCGGCAAGGTCGAAGTACTGATCGAACGCGTGCTTGATGCACGCACCGTGCATGCCCAGATCCGCTCGTCGAAGTCGCCCGTGGCCGGCAGTATCGTGCGCCTGTCGGACGCCTTCGATGTTACGGTCGGTGCGCGCGCCGGCGAGTTTTTCACGCTGACCTTTCCGTCGGACGTGTTCGAGCTGATCGAAACCTACGGCCGTCTGCCGCTGCCGCCGTACATCGACCACACCGCCGATGCCTTCGATGAAACCCGCTACCAGACTGTCTACGCCCGCACGCCGGGCGCGGTCGCGGCACCGACTGCCGGCTTGCATTTTGACCAGGCGCTGCTCGACAAGCTGACCGAACACGGCATCCGTTTTGCATTCGTCACGCTGCATGTCGGTGCCGGCACGTTCCAGCCGGTGCGTACCGAAGTGCTGGCCGAACACGCGATGCACAGCGAGTGGTACACGCTGCCGGCGGCTACCGTCGATGCGGTGCGCACAACCCGCGCTGCCGGTCGCGACGTGGTGGCGGTGGGCACCACCAGCCTGCGCGCGCTGGAGTCGGCTTCGCAGTCCGGCGAGCTGGTCGCCGGCAGCGCCGACACGCGGCTGTTCATCACGCCCGGTTATCGCTTCAAGACCGTCACGCGCTTGATCACCAATTTCCATTTACCCAAGTCGACCCTGCTGATGCTGGTCTCTGCCTTCGCCGGCTATCCGGCGATCCGCGCCGCGTATGCCCATGCGATTGCGCAGCAGTACCGGTTCTTTAGTTATGGCGACGCGATGTTTCTGACCTGTATCGATCATGATTGATTTCAAACTCTTAAAAACCGATGGCCATGCACGACGCGGCCGGATCACGCTCAACCATGGCGTGATCGAAACGCCGATCTTCATGCCGGTCGGGACCTACGGCTCGGTCAAGGCGATGTCGCCGCTCGAACTGCTGGAGATCAATGCGCAGGTCGTGCTGGGTAATACCTTCCATCTGTGGCTGCGACCCGGCATCGAGGTCATCGCCAAGTTCGGCGGGCTGCATAAATTCATGGGCTGGGACAAGCCTATCCTGACGGATTCGGGCGGCTTTCAGGTTTTCTCGCTGGGCGCGATGCGCAAGATCAGCGAAGAAGGCGTGAAGTTTTCGTCGCCGATCAATGGCGACAAGCTGTTTCTGTCGCCCGAGATCTCGATGCAGATCCAGCGTGCGCTGAACTCCGACATCGTCATGCAGTTCGATGAATGCACTCCCTACGAAATCGACGGCCGTCCGGCCACCGATGCCGAAGCGGCTACCTCGATGCGGATGTCGCTGCGCTGGGCCAAGCGCTCGCACAATGAATTCGTCGACGGCGAAAACCCGAATGCTTTGTTCGGGATTGTGCAAGGTGGCATGTTCGAACACCTGCGCGACGAGTCGCTGGCCGGCCTCAACGAGATCGATTTCGGCGGCATCGCCATCGGCGGCCTGTCGGTCGGCGAACCGAAAGAAGACATGATGCGGGTGCTGGCCCACGTCGGTCCGAAGCTGCCGGCCAACAAGCCGCATTACCTGATGGGCGTCGGCACACCGGAAGATCTGGTGGCCGGCGTGGCCAACGGCATCGACATGTTCGACTGCGTGATGCCGACCCGCAACGCCCGTAACGGCTGGCTGTTCACGCGTTTCGGCGACATCAAGATCCGCAATGCCAAGCACAAGGACGACACCCGTCCGCTCGACGAGACCTGCAGCTGCTACGCCTGCCGCAATTTTTCGCGGGCCTACCTGCATCACCTGCAGCGCACCGGCGAAATCCTCGGTGCGCGGATGAACACCGTGCACAACCTGCACTATTACCTGCAACTGATGCAGGACATGCGCGATGCGATCGATGCGGGCACCTTCCAATCCTTCGTTGCGCTATTTCATGCGGAGCGTGCACGCGGCACCTGACGCGGGCAAAGCCGATGCTAGAATGCCGTTCAATTTACAAAACCCTTGGAGTACACCTTGTTCATTACCAACGCTTACGCGCAAAGCCCTCTGGACGGCCTCGGCCTGAGCAGCAACCTGACCAGTTTCCTGCCGATCATCCTGATGTTCGTCGTGCTGTATTTTTTGATGATCCGTCCGCAAATGAAGCGTCAGAAAGAACAGAAGTCGATGATGGACGCGCTGGCCAAGGGCGATGAAGTCGTCACCTCCGGCGGCATCCTCGGCAAAGTGACCAAGGTCACCGACGCCTACCTGACCATCGAAGTCGCCGATGGTACCGAAGTGCTGGTACAAAAAGGCGCGGTCTCGACACTGCTGCCAAAAGGCACGATCAAGTCGCTGTAAGTCCTGCATGGCGATGCCTGTCCCGGCATCGCCATCGCACCGGCCTGTTCCGGCGCTTGCCGCCCACCCCCGAACGCATTCGAACGCCTAATCATGAATCGCTATCCCCTCTGGAAATACCTGATCATCGTGCTCGCGCTGATCTTCGGCGTGATCTACACCGTGCCGAACTTCTTTGGCGAATCCCCTGCCGTACAGATCAGCAGTGGCAAAGCCACCGTCAAGCTCGAAGCCGGCGTGCTCGCCCGCGTACAGGACATCCTGGAAAAAGGTGGCTTGCCATCGACCGGCCTGTATTACGAAGTCAATGGCTCGCAAGGCTCGGTCCGTGCCCGCTTTACCGATCCCGATACCCAGTTCAAGGCCAAGGCCCTGCTGGAAAAAGAACTCAATACCGATCCGACGGACCCGACCTATTTAGTCGCGTTCAATTTGCTGCACAACACGCCGCACTGGCTGCAAAGCCTGCATGCCTTCCCGATGTATCTGGGACTGGACTTGCGCGGGGGTGTCCATTTCCTGTTGCAGGTCGATACCCGTGCGATCCTGGCCAAGCGCCTGCAGGGTTTGCAGAGCGGCGTGCGTTCGACATTGCGTGACAAGAACATCCGTCACACCGGCATCAGCCGCAACGGCAATGCGATCGAAGTGGCCTACCGCGATGTCGCCACACGCGACCAGTCGAAGGAAATCCTGGCTTCGCAAATGCCGGACATCCTGCTGACCGATGGCCTCGATGTCGCCAATCCGAAGCTGATCATCACGCTCAAGGAAGCCGCGCTGAAAACCGCGCAGGACGATGCGGTCAACCAGAACATCGCCACCCTCGGTCGTCGCGTCAATGAACTCGGCGTGGCCGAACCGATCATTCAGCGCCAGGGTGCCGACCGCATCGTCGTGCAGCTGCCGGGTGTGCAGGACGTCAGTCGCGCCAAGGACATCATCGGTCGCCAGGCCACGCTGGAAGTGCGCATGGTCGATGAAACTGTCACGCGCGGCACTGAAGAAACCGCTGCCGTGCCATTCAATTCCGAGCTGTTCAAGGTCGGCAAGGGCGTGCCGGTCGTCTTGTACAAAGAGCCGATCATCACCGGCGACTACATCTCCAGTGCCAGCGCCAGCTTCGACCAGAATCAGCAACCGGCGGTCGGCATCGACCTCAACGGCGATGGCGGTCGCAAGATGCGCGACGCCACCCGTGGCCAGGTCGGCAAATCGATGGCCATCGTGTTATTCGAAAAAGGCAAGGGCGAAGTCCTGACCGTGGCGACGATTCGTGACGAACTCGGTTCGCGCTTCCAGATCACCGGCATGGGTTCGCCCGAAGCTGCCGGCGACTTGTCGCTGCTGTTGCGTGCCGGTTCGCTGGCCGCACCGATGGACTTCGTCGAAGAGCGCACGATCGGCCCGCAACTCGGTGCCGAGAATATCGCCAAGGGTTTCAATTCGACCAAGTACGGTTTTGCTGCGATCGCCGTCTTCATGGTGATCTACTACATGTTGTTCGGTGTGTTCAGCGTCGTGGCCCTGTCGGTCAACCTGCTGTTGCTGGTGGCGCTGCTGTCGACGTTGCAAGCCACGCTGACGCTGCCGGGTATCGCCGCGATTGCGCTGACGCTCGGTATGGCGATCGATGCCAACGTGCTGATCAATGAACGTATTCGTGAAGAACTGCGTAACGGAAACTCACCGCAGGCGGCGATCTCGATCGGTTTCGACCGTGCCTGGGCCACCATCATTGACTCCAACGTGACGACGATGATCGCCGGTCTGGCTCTGCTGATCTTCGGTTCCGGACCGATTCGCGGCTTCGCTGTCGTGCATTGCCTGGGTATCCTGACCTCGATCTTCTCGTCGGTGTTCGTGTCGCGCGGCCTGGCCAACCTCTGGTATGGCCGTCAGAAAAAACTCACCAGCCTGTCGATCGGTACGATCTGGAAGCCGGCGCCAGCAAAGAAGGAGCTGTAATGGAATTATTCCGCATCAAGAAAACCATCCCGTTCATGCGGCATGCGTTGATCTTCAACGCGATCTCGGCACTGACTTTCGTGCTGGCTGTGTTCTTCCTGTTCCATAACGGCCTGCATTTTTCGATCGAGTTCAAGGGCGGTACGCTCATTGAAGTCAGCTACAAGACGCCGGCCAATATTGAACAGGTACGCCAGACCGTCGAGTCACTCGGCTACACCGACAATCAGGTCCAGAGCTTCGGCAAGGCCGAAGATGTCATGATCCGCTTGCCGTCGCGACCCGGCGTCAACACCGCGCAGCAAAGCAGCAAAGTGCTCGAAGCACTCAAGCTGCGCGATGCCGATGTCGAACTGCGCCGCGTTGAATACGTCGGTCCGCAGGTTGGCGCGGAGCTGGCTCAGAACGGGTTGACGGCGTTGGCGATGGTAATCGTCGGCATCATGATCTATCTAGCGATCCGCTTCGAATGGAAATACGCGGTCTCGGCCATCATCGCCAACCTGCATGACGTGATCATCATCCTGGGCTTCTTCGCGTTCTTCCAGTGGGAGTTCTCGCTGACGGTGCTGGCGGCAGTGCTGGCGGTGCTCGGGTACTCGGTCAATGAATCGGTGGTGGTGTTCGATCGTATCCGCGAAAATTTCCGCACCCAGCGCAAGACCTCGGTGGTCGAAGTGATCGACAGCGCGATCACCAGCACGATTTCGCGTACCGTCATCACGCACGGATCGACCCAGATGATGGTGCTGTCGATGCTGCTGTTCGGCGGTCCGTCGCTGCATTACTTTGCGGTGGCGCTGACGATCGGTATTCTGTTCGGTATCTACTCGTCGGTATTTGTGGCCGCTGCAGTGGCGATGTGGCTGGGTGTGAAGCGCGAGGATCTGATCAAGCCGATCAAGGAAAAAGATGAAACGGGTGGTGCGGTGGTGTAAATCGCTGCGCATTCGCGGGATTAAAAAAGCCTGCCGGGCAGTAGTGTCCGGCAGGCTTTATTTCATCAGGCGCACCTGGTCGTAAAATGCGTCGCCTTCGTGCGTCAAGCTGCAGCAAGCGAATCACGGTGCGCCGGTGATCGCAACCAGGTAGGG
>AEPR01000221.1 GCA_000195205.2 Oxalobacteraceae bacterium IMCC9480
CAGCCTGCGGCACGCAAGGCAATGTAGCGCTTTTATTCGCTTCCGGAGACTTCCATGGCATTCAATCGCCGCTCGAAAAATATCACCCAGGGCGTCTCGCGCAGCCCGAACCGTTCGATGTATTACGCCATGGGCTACGAGAAGGCCGACTTCGACAAGCCGATGATCGGCATCGCTAACGGTCACTCGACCATCACGCCGTGCAATTCGGGTCTGCAGAAGCTGGCCGACATCGCGATTTCGACGATCAAGGAAGCCGGCGGCAATCCGCAAGTGTTCGGTACACCGACGATTTCGGATGGCATGTCGATGGGTACCGAAGGGATGAAGTACTCGCTGATTTCACGCGAAGTCATCGCCGACTGCATCGAGACTGCCGTCAATGGCCAGTGGCTCGATGGCTGCCTCGTCATCGGTGGTTGCGACAAGAACATGCCGGGCGGGATGATTGCGATGGCGCGCACCAATGTGCCGAGCATTTATGTCTACGGCGGCACCATCAAGCCGGGCAACTGGAAGGGCAAGGACCTGACCATCGTCTCAGCCTTCGAAGCCGTCGGCGAGTTTTCGGCCGGTCGTATGTCGCAGGAAGATTTTGATGGCATCGAGCGCAATGCCTGTCCGTCGTCGGGTTCGTGCGGTGGCATGTACACCGCCAACACGATGTCGTCGTCGTTCGAAGCGCTGGGTATGTCGCTGATGTATTCATCGACGATGGCCAACCCGGATGATGAAAAAACCGGCTCCTGCGCCGAGTCCGCCCGGGTACTGATCGAAGCGGTCAAGAAAGACCTGAAGCCGCGCGACATCATCACCCGCAAGTCGATCGAGAACGCTGTGTCGCTGATCATGGCCACCGGTGGCTCGACCAACGCGGTGCTGCATTTCCTGGCGATTGCCCATGCGGCCGAAGTCGAATGGACTCTTGATGATTTCGAAGCCGTGCGTTTGCGCGTGCCGGTCATCTGCGACCTCAAGCCTTCCGGCAAATATGTCGCGACCGACCTGCACAAAGCCGGCGGGATTCCGCAGGTGCTGAAGCTGCTGTTGAACGCCGGCTTGCTGCACGGCGACTGCATGACCATTACCGGTCGCACGATGGCCGAAGAACTCGCTGCGCTGCCGGACGTGCCGCGCGCCGACCAGCACGTGATCCACACCATCGAGACTGCGCTGTACAAGCAAGGCCATCTGGCCATCCTGAAAGGCAACCTGTCGCCTGAAGGTTGCGTGGCCAAGATCACCGGCCTGAAGAACCCGGTCATCACCGGACCGGCACGGGTATTCGAAGATGAATACACGGCCATGGATGCGATCCTGGCCGACCAGATCAAGCCGGGCGATGTGCTGGTGATGCGCTACCTCGGACCGAAGGGCGGACCGGGCATGCCGGAAATGCTGGCGCCGACGGCGGCGCTGATCGGCAAGGGCCTCGGTGAAACGGTGGGTCTGATTACCGATGGCCGTTTTTCGGGCGGGACATGGGGCATGGTGGTGGGTCACGTGTCACCGGAAGCATTCCTGGGCGGCACGATTGCGCTGGTACAAGAGGGCGATTCGGTCACCATCGATGCACGTCAGTTACTGATCCAGCTCAATGTCGCCGACGAAGAAATCGCTCGCCGTCGTGCCTTGTGGACGGCGCCGGCACCGCGTTACACGCGTGGCGTGCTGGCCAAGTTTGCCAGACTGGCGTCGTCTGCCAGCAAGGGGGCGGTGACTGACTGATGGGATTGCGGCGAAGATAAACGGACTGCATGGGACGAAACGGATTACCGGCGGGGTGGTTTTT
>AEPR01000220.1 GCA_000195205.2 Oxalobacteraceae bacterium IMCC9480
ACCAACACCAACACCAACACCAATACCAACACCAACCCCAGCCTCAAGTCAGCTCCGCCTCCAGCCTCCCGCTGCATCACCAAAAAACCCAATTCGCTCCGCACCATGGCCCGCTAACCCCATCGCGTTACAATGCCACGCCAACCGGTTCACAAGACCGTTTCCGCTCCCTCTATTTGAACGAACAGGCACCCCATGTTTGGATTTCTCTTGCGCCGCGCAGGACTGGTGATACCGACTTTTCTCGGCATCACGCTGCTGGTGTTTTCCCTGATCCACATGATTCCCGGCGATGCGGTCGAGGCGATGTCCGGCGAGCGCGGTATGGATGCCGCCCGCTATGCCCGCCTGCTGCACGAGTTCGGTCTCGACCGGCCGCTGTATGTGCAGTACTTCGATTATCTGTGGCATGTGTTGCAAGGCGACCTCGGCCGCTCGATCACGACGCAGGAACCGGTGCTGCGCGAATTCCTGACGCTGTTCCCGGCCACCATCGAGCTGTCGATCTGCGCGATGCTGGTGGCGCTGGTCATCGGTGTGCCGGCCGGTATGCTGGCTGCGCTCAAGCGCAATACGGTGCTCGACTATTCGGTGATGGGCGTGTCGTTGACCGGTTATTCGATGCCGGTGTTCTGGTGGGCACTGCTGCTGATCATGCTGTTTTCGGTGACGCTGGGCTGGACGCCGGTGTCGGGGCGCATCGATATTCTGTTCGACCTGCCGCCGGTGACCGGCTTCATGCTGATCGACAGCCTGCTGTCGGGCGAGCCGGGCGCGTTCAAGTCGGCCGTATCGCATCTGATCCTGCCGGCTATCGCGCTGGGCACCATTCCGCTGGCAGTCGTGGCTCGCATGACGCGTTCGTCGATGCTCGAAGTGCTGCGCGAAGATTACGTCCGCACCGCGCGCGCCAAGGGCCTGTCGCGCTGGCGCGTGGTGGGCGTGCATGCGCTGCGCAATGCGCTCATTCCGGTTATCACGGTCATCGGCCTGCAGGTCGGCACACTGCTGGCCGGCGCGATCCTGACCGAGACGATTTTTTCGTGGCCGGGTATCGGCAAGTGGCTGGTCGAAGCGATCCGGCGACGCGATTATCCGGTGGTGCAGGGCGGCATCCTGCTGTCGGCCACTATCATCATCGTGGTTAATCTGATCGTTGACGTGCTGTACGGTGTCATCAATCCACGCATACGGCACGGTGCATGAGCGCCCCTGGCTTGCAGCCGCATCCGCTGCGCGAACTATGGAATTATTTCAGCCAGAATCGCGGTGCCGTCATCGGCCTGGCGGTCGTGATCGTACTGGTCCTGACCGCGCTGCTGGCCGATGTGATTTCGCCGTATTCCCCGATCGAGCAATACCGTGATGCGACGCTCGTGCCGCCGATGTGGCAGGCCGGCGGCAGCAGCAAGTTCATCCTCGGCACTGATCCGGTCGGGCGCGACATGCTGTCGCGGCTGATCCACGGCACGCGCTTGTCGCTGGTTATCGGACTGGTCTCGGTGACGCTGTCGCTGACCATCGGCGTGATCATCGGGCTGGTGGCCGGCTTCTTTCGTGGCGTCGTCGAAGTGGCGCTGATGCGCTTGATGGACATCATGCTGGCGCTGCCCAGCCTGCTGCTCGCGGTGGCGGTGGTGGCCATCCTCGGGCCCGGCTTGATGAATGCGATGTACGCGATTGCCATCGTGATGCTGCCGCACTATGCGCGCCAGACCCGCGCTGCCGTCATCGGCGAGATGCAGAAGGATTACGTCAACGCGTCGCGCATCGCCGGTGCCGGCACGGTCCGGTTGATGTTCAATTGCGTGCTGCCCAATTGTGCGGCGCCGCTGATCGTGCAAGCCACGCTGGGATTTTCGAGCGCGATTCTCGATGCTGCTGCGCTGGGTTTTCTGGGACTGGGCGCGCAACCGCCGACCCCCGAATGGGGTTCGATGCTGGCCAGTGCGCTCGAGTTCATCCAGAGCGCGTGGTGGGTCGTGACCTTCCCCGGCCTGGCGATTCTGGTCTCGGTGCTGGCCTTCAATTTGATGGGCGACGGTTTGCGTGACGCGCTCGACCCGAAACTGAAACGGTGACCACGATGGCGCTTCTTGAACTACAGAACCTGCGGGTCGAATTCGGCTCGGAAAAATCCCCCTTCACGGCTGTCGATGGCCTCGACCTGACGATTGCCGAAGGCGAAGTCGTCGGCATCGTCGGCGAATCCGGCTCCGGTAAAAGCGTCACCTCGCTGGCGCTGATGGGACTGATCGATTATCCGGGCCGGGTCTCGGCGACGCGTATGGCTTACGACGGCCGCGAGCTGCAGAGCATGCCCGAGCGTGAACGGCGCAGCCTGCTCGGCAAGGACATCGCGATGATTTTCCAGGA
>AEPR01000219.1 GCA_000195205.2 Oxalobacteraceae bacterium IMCC9480
GTTTCTCGGGTTCTAAGTGCACCAACGCCCCTGTTAGGTCGACTGATTGGTGGAATCGGCGATCACTAGAACGTGGGCTGAAATGATGAACTGAGCAGCACTGTCGATATCGCCCTGCAGCGCAATGCGCGCGGCTTCGCTATCGCGTCGTCTCAGGGCATCGACCAACTGTGAATGATGACTTACCGCCACCCGTTCGTTAATGCGGGCCGAGCCGGCCCGCAAGTCGTGATTTAAAATCGGCCCGATGCGTACCCAAAGAGCCTTGATCAACTGCAATAACATCGGCATCCGAGATCCTTCATACACCGCGAAGTGAAATTCCTTGTTCAGCGTAATCAGACGTGCTCCATTTGGGCTGGCGCTTGCCATTTCCTCGAAAAAATCTTCATTTAATTGCACGATGCGGCGCAGTTCGGCTTCGCTTAGCGATTTCGCTGCGCGTTCGGTCGCCACCCCTTCAAGATTGATACGAATGCTGGTGATTTCACGAAATTGACTAACTGTCATCGTTGGCACGCGCATCGCCCTGTTGGGTGACAGTTCCAGCGCTTGCTCTGCTACCAGTCGTTGCATTGCTTCTCGCACTGGCATCACGCTGACTCCGAGCGCTGCAGCGACCGTGCGCAGCGACAATTGCTCGCCCGGCATCATGCGTCCGGTCATCAACAATTCCTTGAACTGTTCATAGACATCAGCACTGATCGTCAGGCGTTTTTTCGGTGGAACTAGTTCAGATAGGGACATGGGCGGAGTGTATAACAAGTGTTATTTGTGATCTCAATATTGTGCAGGATAGTGGGTACTACGTGGCTGGCATTTATACGCGTCAATGAGAACTAGCTCTCAGGAACAAGAAAAGGTGCCGCCGACGCGTGTCTTGACATACGAAAAACTGTGGGATATCTTTCAATCACTGTGATCACACATCACACATAACACATCACGAATCACACACGGTTTAGTGCTGATTGATATCGATGAACTCATAAAGGAACAAAACGATGAATGTACTGACATCAATGGTGCCGCGCTCAGGTTTGCGGGTTTTGGTAACAGGCGGCGCGTCGGGCATAGGACTTACGATCTCGCGGGCATTTGTCGAAGCAGGTGCCCGTGTGCACGTATGTGACGTTGATGCAAGCGCAATCGCTGCGCTAGATAGCGTCATCAAAGGGACTCATGCCGATGTGTCTGACCTCGCTGGTGTGAAGCGCGTATTTGAAGACGTGCAAGCCAACTTGGGCGGGCTTGATGTGCTGATCAACAATGCAGGAATTTCCGGCCCAACTGGTGCCGTCGAAGACATCGACGTTGCGCACTGGGAACAAACCGTATCGATCAACCTTAATAGCCACTTTTATTTCGTGCAACAAGCGGTGCCGTTGCTCCGCGCAGGTAAGGACGGTGGCTCCATCGTGTTTATATCGTCGGTTGCCGGACGACTTGGGTATGCGTTTCGTGCACCGTATTCATCCACTAAATGGGCTTTGGTCGGTTTGGCCAAGAGCCTTGCGATCGAACTCGGTCCAGACAATATTCGTGTCAACGCAGTGCAGCCGGGCATCGTCGAGGGGCCGCGCATGGAGCGTGTCATTGCCGCCAGCGCAGCGCAAGCAGGCATCAACCACGGCGAGATGCGGCAGCGTTATCTTGAAAAAATCTCACTGCGACGGATGGTGACGCAAGAGGAAGTAGCCGCCAGCGTGTTGTTCCTGTGTTCGCCTGCCGGCAGCGCGATTTCTGGTCAGGCGATTTCGGTGTGTGGCAACGTCGAAACTTTATGACTTAAGTCTGTCGCACTAACAAGACCCATTAAGAACGAGCATAGAACTCGTGGTCGGCCTACACACCATTGGAGGAGAAACCAACATGTCAGTTGTAAATGCAGAGCCTTACCGCAGCACGGCACCGGCCACGGCAATCGCCACGGACCAGATGACCCGGCGAATCTTTCGCAAGCTGATGCCGCTGTTAGTGATGGCATATGTCATCAGTTTTCTCGATCGTACCAACATTGCATTGGCGAAAACACATATTGAGATCGATCTAGGCATCTCTGCGGCCGCCTACGGCTTGGGCGCCGGCTTATTTTTTCTGACCTATGCGCTGATGGAAATTCCGAGCAACCTGATCATGCGTAAGGTCGGTGCCCGATTCTGGATAACGCGCATCATGATTACTTGGGGCCTGTTATCGACCGGCATGGCATTCGTGCAGGGCGAGACTTCGTTCTACGTGATGCGCATGCTGCTCGGTGTCGCCGAGGCCGGGTTGTTTCCTGGCGTGATGCTATACCTGACTTACTGGTTCGGCCGCGAAGAGCGGGCCCGTGCTACTGGTTATTTCCTTCTCGGCGTTTGCATCGCCAACGTAATCAGCGGACCGCTTGGTGGAGCGCTGCTGGAAATGAACGGTCTTTTTGGCTTACACGGCTGGCAATGGCTATTCATTATTGAAGGTTTGCCGACTTTGGCGCTGGCCTGGGTCGTTTGGAAGAAATTGCCGGATGGCCCGTTATCTGCTCCCTGGCTGTCGACAGCTGACGCGCAGACGCTCGAAAAGCGATTGGCTTTGGAACGTGCTGAGGAAAACCAGAGTGGTCAGGTCGGGCATTCGTTACGAGAGTGCATCAAAGATCGCCAGATATGGCTTGCCATTTTTGTCTATTTTTGTCATCAGATTGCGATCTATACGGTAATTTTTTTCTTGCCAGGCATCATTGGCACTTACGGTAAACTGACGCCGCTGGAGATCGGGTTGCTCACTTCAGTGCCATGGATCGCCGCAGCCATCGGCACCGCCACGTTGCCCCGTTTTGCCAGCAATCCGCAGCGCTGTCGTCGCATGTTGGGTGTCGGTCTAGTCATCATGGCCGGAGGTCTGCTTATCGCTGCATCGTCCGGACCGGTACTGGCGCTGGTCGGATTTTCGCTCACCGCATCGATGTTCTTCGTGGTCCAGGCCATCATTTTTCTATACCCCTCGTCACGGCTGGCCGGAGCTGGCTTGGCTAGCGGACTGGCTCTGGTCAATACCTGCGGCTTGCTGGGCGGTTTCCTTGGACCCTCGGCGATGGGTTCGATCGAGCAAGCGACTGGCAGCACGACAAATGGCTTGCTGATCATTGCCGCCATGCTAGTACTTGCAGCGCTGGTAAGCACGCGGCTACGCCAGGGACAAGAAAAAATCACCAAAGAAATCTGAATTCATCCATATAAAAGGAGACACCATGTCGACCAAAAAAGTCATCATTACTTGTGCCGTTACCGGCGCGATCCACACCCCATCGATGTCACCACATTTGCCGGTGACCCCGGATCAGATCGCTGAAGCGGCAATTGGCGCAGCACGAGCCGGTGCCGCGATCGTCCATCTGCATGCGCGCGATCCCGATACCGGACGTCCGACTCAGGACCCAGAAGTCTTTTCCCGTTTCCTGCCACGCATTAAAAGCGAGACTGATGCCATCATCAACATCACGACCGGCGGCAGTCCGCACATGACAGTACAGGAACGATTGCAACCAGCCTTGAGCTTTCAACCGGAGCTGGCATCACTCAACATGGGTTCGATGAATTTCGGGCTGTACCCGATGCTCGATCGATTCCATGAATTTACTCATCCATGGGAACGCGAACATTTGGAGAAAAGCCGCGATTTAGTTTTCAAGAACACCTTCAGCGACATCGAATACGTGCTGCGTAATTGTGGAGAAAACGGCACCCGTTTCGAGTTCGAGTGCTATGACATTTCACATCTGTACAACTTGGCGCACTTTCTTGACCGGGGACTAGTGCAAACGCCGTTTTTGGTACAAAGCGTGTTCGGTTTGCTAGGCGGAATAGGCGCGCACCCTGAGGATTTGATGCACATGAGGCGCACCGCAGACCGGCTGTTCGGTAATGCTTACCACTGGTCAATCCTGGGCGCGGGCCGCAACCAGATACCACTGGCAACGATGGGCGCAGCCATGGGAGCCAACGTACGTGTCGGGCTTGAGGATTCACTGTGGGACGGTCCGGGCCGCTTGGCCGATAGCAATGCATCCCAGGTAGCACGCATTCGCGCAATCCTTGAATCGCTGTCACTGGAGGTGGCAACTCCGGCGGAGGCACGCACGATACTGGCGCTCAAGGGCGGCGATAAAGTGGCGTTCTAAAGGTAACGAGTTTAAGCGACAACCCCGCGTAAGTAAGGATTCGAACGCTTGCGCAGCAAGGTCAAATTTGTGTCACCGTTCCTGATGCAATTGATGCGGCATCCTTGACTGATCGGCGTATGCTGATTACGTTACTGCGTAACGTAATCAGCACGTACGAAATAATGTCATCAAGGAGAGCCCACCTATGGTCACCAGCAATGCAAAACGCCAATCTGCATACCGCAAGCGTCATCTGCATGACGAAGACGGTAACTGTGAGCGCATCAACCAATTGGTTAGCCTACATGCGAAAAAGGCTCTAGAACGTCTTGCTAAGTGTTACGGCGTAACGCAGCGAGGACTACTTGAGAAACTGCTGATCGATGCTGAGAACGAAACCGTCGACCGGGTCTCGATATATCTCAACGGGCAGGCCGATTACTACAATGGCGAGTTTGATGTGACAACATCGACGTTACGCAGTAACGGTCAAGCACAGTCCCTTGAACCAGAGTAAATGGGGCTTCTGTGGAGTTTTAGTGTGAGCCGATCACAACGAAACTTCAGCCAGAAAAGGGCACGGAAGATAGTTCATTTACGATTCCCCACAGCTAGCAAGGCATCGCTATAAGCTTGATTGATAACCTTCGACTTCCGTTCCGCGAGCTCCCGAAGTTCCTGACCCAAGGTGGCTACTTTGTCAGGATGGTACTGACGGATAAGCGATCGGTAAGCCGTTTTGACTTCATCGAGGCTCGCGCTTCGTGAAACGGAAAGCACTTCGTACCAGGCTTGAGATTGGTTTTCCGAAAATGGCTTGTCCTGGGCTCGTTGGTTTTGCTGGCTTCTAGCAGTTTGTCAGGCTTCAACCCATGACACGACTCGTCGTGGGAAAATTCTAGCTGTCTAAGCCAGCACTTTTCACGATGGCGAATTTCATCCTTACTGATCGCAAGACCGATTACCTATTGCCGCCATCACTCGATGATTGGCTGTCCGAAGATTATCTGGCACGGTTAGTTTTCGAAGTAGTTGATCAACTGGATATCTCGACTCTCACACGGCAGTATGCTGGGCGGGGCTCGAAGGTCTACCACCCCGCCACGATGCTCCCGATCCTGGTGTATGGCTACGCCAGCGGCGTATTCTCCAGCCACAAACTGGAACGCATCACCTATGACTCGGTGGCGTTTCGCTACATTAGCTTAGCGCCGGCAGCCATCCTGATCACGACACCTTGGCCGCGTTCCGGCGCCGCTTCCTCAGCGAGCTGGAAGCCCTGTTTGTACAGGTGCTGGCGCTGGCGCAGGAAATGAAATTGCTAAAGCTGGGCACGGTCTGTCTTGATGGCACCAAGATGCACGCAAACGCCTCACGCCATAGCGCGCTCTCACATGGCCACATCGAGAAGCTGGAAGTCCAGCTCAAAGCAGAAGTGCAAGAACTGCTGGCTTTGGCCGAGAAGGCAGATCAAGCAGATGTACCGGATGGCATGAGCCTATCCGAGGAAATCAAGCGACGGGAAGATCGGCTGGCGGTCATGGCCGAAGCCAGGCGCAAGATTGCCGCACGTGCCCAAGAGAGCAATGAACGCGGAAAAGCAGAGTACGACGAGAAGATGACGCAGCGTGCCGCCAAGGAAAAAGACAGCGACAAGAAGTCGAACCGCAAGCCGCTCAAGCCGCCGGAGGCGGGTCCGAAAGACAGCGACCAAATCAATCTGACCGACGAAGAATCCCGCATCATGCCGACGGCTGGCTGTGGCTTCGAACAAGCCTACAACGCACGAGCGGGCGTGGACGCGGCAACGATGCTGGTCATTGCCACGCAGGTCACTCAAGCGACCAACGACAAGGAGTAGGTTGAACCCATGTTGACCATCCTGGCGGCGCGGTCCCAGAGACTGGGCGAGGTGACGTGCCTGATTGCCGATACTGGATTCTGCAGTGAAAAGAACATCCTGGCATGCGAGAAAGCAGGGCTGGAACCACTTATCACGGTAGTGCGAGACGCGCACCATCCTCACTGGCGTGAGCGCCACAGCGAACCGGCGCCATTGCCAGACAATGCCAGCCCGACAGAGAAAATGCGACATCGTCTGAAGACCAAAGCGGGACGAGCGCTCTATGCCTTACGCAAGCAAACCGTCGAACCGGTCTTCGGCATCATCAAATCGGTGATGGGATTTCGCCAATTCTCGTTACGTGGCTTGAAAAAAGTGCGTGGCGAATGGCAGCTGGTTTGTCTGGCGTGGAATGTGAAACGGATGGCCAAACTCCGTCCAGAATGTGGGTAAGCAAGGAAATCTAGCAGGAAAATCGTAAAAAGCAGCTATATTTGAATACTTCTGCATGTTTATTAAGCAGTATCAGGTGTTGGCAGTGCTTTGCTTGCTCAAGCCCGACAGGCTGCTAGAAGCCTCTCGATTTCGCCAACCGTCGGATCTCGCCTCGCCGTTAGCGTTAGCGGCAGCAGGAGGCTTTTTCTTACCCATGTAGGGAAGAACACAGAATTCGGTCAATTTAGCACGCTAAGTTCTCAGTATCGAGGTGAACGTTTAGTATATTGTCCAATCGCGCCACCAGTACCATGGCGTCAGCATAGTCGGTCAGTTCGATCGGACTACCGGCGCTGGTATCGCCGACCCCGACCAAGCCGTTTCACCTGTTTACGGACAATAGCTCTGATCCTGGGCAACATTTTTTTACGAATGTCTTAGGGTGCTATTTTTTTCCGAATTCTGTTGCCAACCCAAGGTTCGTACTGACGCAGCGAGGTCACAGTTTCACTGCACGGCGACTACGTCAAACCGCGACCAACTCTTGGTAAGAGCAAGGTATATGCCTAAGCCACTTTATTGATGCGGTGGATACTCTTGTCGGTCGTGCAATACGCTCACGACTTCGATACGTTCAGCGGTTATTTGGTAGACCACGATGTAGTTCGGATGGGCGATGATTTCGCGTGTTCCTGAAACTCGGCCAGAGCGGTACAAGTACGGATGCTCAGCTACTGGCAGTACGGATGTCTCGATCAGTCCACGCATGCGGCGGGCCACAGGTGGACTATTGTTGGCGATGAAGCGGATGATAGAGGCAAGGTTTGCGCGTGCTGATGCACGTCAGAAAACCGGGAGCATTACGCCTGTCGACTGCTGTGCTTTTCAACTTCGGCAATGATCCCGGCCATTTCCGCCATGACTTGGTCATGCGGAATGCTGGGGCGCGGATCATCTAGCGAGGCTTGCACCCGGGCGGGAAACCAGAGGTCGTAGCTGGTCGCTTGCGCTTCTGTTTCAAATTCCGAAACGATTTAAGAGAGGACGATATTCATGTATTTAAGGTTACACCAGTTTCGACCGTCGTAGAAGCCGCTGAAACCCCCTCGTTTTTCGGCTGCAATTCAAAGCTCTAAGGCGG
>AEPR01000218.1 GCA_000195205.2 Oxalobacteraceae bacterium IMCC9480
CCCGCCGATGATAACGGCGGGTTTTTTGTTTGACGCAATCGACAGGGTCCTGTCACAGCGCCAGATCATGGCACGGCTTCCGGAACCGCCAATATCTTGCTCTTACTTCGGCATCAGCACGGTGTCGATCACGTGGATCACGCCATTGTCGGCGACGATATCAGCCGTGGTGACTTTGGCCTTGTTGACTGTGACTCCACCCGTGGTGGCCAGCGTTACGTTCGAGCCCTGGACGGTCTTGACTTCGCCGGCCTTGATGTCTTTCGCCATCACGGTGCCAGGCACGACGTGATAGGTCAGTACGGCGGTCAGCTTGGCTTTGTCTTTCAGCAGCGCGTCGAGGTCAGCCTTTGGCACTTTGGCAAAGGCGGCGTCGGTCGGTGCGAAGACAGTGAACGGGCCTTTGCCCTTGAGCGTGTCGACCAGACCGGCGGCCTTGATCGCGGTGACCAGGGTGGTGAAGTTACCGGCACCAACGGCGGTGTCAACGATGTCCTTGGCTTGGACGGAGAAGGCGGCGGAAGCAATAGCGGCGGCGAGAAGAATTTTTTTCATGGTGTATTTCCTTTGATAAAGTGAAGTGGAAAGATCAGATGAACTTGGTTTTCGGTTGTGCCGAAACTGTGGAGCTACTTTCGCACACATCCGGAAACAATGTTGAGAGTGACCATTAAGCGACTTTTCAGGTCGCTACCACCACCGTGACCTGCGCTGCTTTCAACACGGCCGCCAGCGCCTCCGGCGGTGCTGCATCCGTAATGAGCACATCGATCTGCGACAGGTGCGCCATGCGCACCAGCGCCTGCCGGCCGAACTTGTCGCTATCGGCCACCAGCCAGACTTCGCGTGCCTGTTCGATGATCGCCTGGGCGACCTTGACCTCGCGCGAATCGAAGTCACGCAGCGTGCCGTCGGCCTCGATGCTCGACACGCCAATGATGCTGATGTCGACCTTGAACTGGCGGATGAAATCAATGGTGGCTTCGCCGACGATGCCGCGATCGCGCCCGCGCACCAGCCCGCCGGTGACGATCACTTCGCAATCCGGATTGTCCGACAGGATGGTGGCGACATTGAGGTTGTTGGTCACGACATGCAGGCCCTTGTGCCGCATCAATGCGCGGGCCACCGCTTCGGTCGTCGTACCGATATTGATCAGCAAGGAACTCCCCGCCGGCACCCGCGCGGCGGCGGCGGCGGCGATGCGCTGCTTGGCATCGCTATTGAGAATCTGGCGCTGGCTGTAGTCGATATTCTCGACCGACGAGGGCAAGCCGACGCCGCCGTGATAGCGCGCCAGCAAACGCGCAAGTTCCATCTGCTTGACATCACGTCGTACGGTTTGTGGCGTCACATCGAGCTGCTGTGCCAGCTCTTCCACCGAGATCGTGCCGCGCTTGCGGACCACTTCCAGCAGTTGCCGTTGACGGGGATTGAGCGTCATCAAAATTCTCCGGATTAGGTCATCGCCGTTAAAACGAAAACAAACGAAAATAAATAAACAAAATAAATGTTGGTTACTGTTCGGTATATGTCGTATCTTGTAATTTGAATCATAGCTAACTTTGTTGACGGAGGCGAGATCAAGATGGTCCAGAATCAATCAAACGTCGAAGTAGATTTGCTGGTTGTAGGCGGCGGCATCAATGGCGCGGGCATCGCCCGTGACGCTGCCGGCCGCGGGCTGTCGGTGCTGCTGTGCGAAAAAGACGACCTCGCCGCGCACACCTCGTCGGCCTCGACCAAGCTGATCCACGGCGGCTTGCGCTACCTCGAACATTACGAATTCAATCTCGTGCGCAAGGCACTCATCGAGCGCGAAGTACTGCTGCGTTCGGCACCGCACATCATGTGGCCGCTGCGTTTTGTGATGCCGCATGATCGCGGCCAGCGCCCGGCCTGGATGATCCGCATCGGCCTGTTCCTGTATGACAAACTGGCCCGCCGCGAAATGCTGCCCGGCTCGAACGGCGTGAACTTGCGCACCGACCCGACCGGCACGCCACTCAAATCCACGTTTACACGCGGCTTCATGTATTCCGATGGCTGGGTCGACGATGCCCGGCTGGTGGTCCTCAATGCCATCGATGCAGCCAGTCGTGGCGCGCAAATTCATACGCATACCACCTGCGTCTCGGCGGTACGCCATGACAAATACTGGGCAGTGACTTTGCGCAATGAGGCCGGCGACACCGTCGTGGTCCATGCGCGCGGCCTCATCAATGCGGCCGGTCCATGGGCAGCCCATTTCCTGCAGGATGCTGCTCACCAGCCATCGACCAAAACCGTGCGCCTGATCAAGGGCAGCCACATCGTCGTCAAGCGTTTGTTCACGCATCCGCATGCGTATATTTTCCAGCACCCGGACGGCCGCATCGTGTTTGCCATCCCCTACGAAGCCGACTTCACGCTGATCGGCACCACCGATCTCGAATACCACGGCGACACCAATCAGGTCGCCATCGAACAGCATGAAATCGATTACTTGTGCGAACTAACCAGCCGGTATTTTAAAATACCGATAGTGCCGGCGGACGTGGTATGGTCCTACTCAGGCGTGCGTCCACTGGTCGATGATGCGTCGGCCGCTGCCTCCGAAGTGACGCGCGATTACCGGCTCGAATTTGATACAGGGGCCGATGGCGGCACCGGCGGCGCACCGATGCTCTCAGTCTTCGGCGGCAAGATCACTACCTTCCGCAAGCTGGCCGAAGAAGCGGTCGACCTGATCGCCCCGGCCCTCGGCAACCGCACGCCGAGCTGGACCGCCGATGCCTGCCTGCCCGGCGGCGATCTGTACGGTCCGGTTCCGGCCAACCGTGCGGTGCTGGAATTCGATCAGTACGTGCAGGGCTTGCAGAAAAAATACGCCTGGCTGCCGGCCAAGCTGGTGGCGCGCTATGCGCGCGCTTACGGCACGCGGATCGATTTGCTGCTGGCCGATAAAACCGGCATCGCCGACCTTGGCGAAGAAATCGCCAGCGGCCTGTATGCCACCGAAGTGCACTACCTGATGCAGCACGAATGGGCAAGCTGCGCCGCCGACATCCTGTGGCGCCGCTCGAAGCTGGGATTGCACCTGCCCGCCGACACGGCCGAACGACTCGACAGCTGGATGGCGGCACAACACCAAAACTAGAAACGACCACCTCGCGATCGACCATATAAAAGGCCGACGCGACAACATAGCAGGAGACACAGTGCGCCTCGTATTAGAAAACACCAGCAAGAAGCAGGGTGCCCAGCACCATCTGTATCCGCTGTCCCTGGCCCTGGTGCCCGGCACGATCAACGTGCTGCTCGGTACCACGCAGGCCGGCAAGACCACGCTGATGCGGATCATGGCCGGACTCGATCGCCCGACCCGCGGCCGCGTTCTGGTCGATGACCAGGACGTCACCGGCATGCCGGTACGGCAGCGCAATCTGGCGATGGTCTATCAGCAGTTCATCAACTATCCCTCGTTTTCGGTGTTCGAAAATATCGCTTCGCCACTGCGCATACAGCGCGTGCCCGAAGCCGAAATTCGCACCCGCGTGCACGACATGGCCGAACGCCTGCACATCACGCCGCATCTGGAACGCGTGCCGGCCCAGCTGTCCGGCGGCCAGCAGCAACGCTGCGCACTGGCCCGCGCGCTGATCAAGAATACCGAACTACTGCTGCTCGACGAGCCGCTGGTGAACCTCGATTACAAGCTGCGCGAAGAACTGCGCAAGGAGTTTTCGGAGCTGTTTTCGGACGGCCGCACCACCGTCGTCTATGCCACTACCGAGCCGCTAGAAGCACTGCAACTGGGCGGCCACATCGCCGTGCTGCACGAAGGCCGCTTGCTCCAGCAAGGCAGGACGCTCGATGTCTTCAATGCGCCCAATTGCATCAACAGCGCGCGTACCTTCAGCGATCCGCCTATCAATCTGATGCCGGCCAGCGTCGATGGCAACGGCTTCGCGCAGCTCGGCAAGGGGCTGACGATCCCGCTCACGCCGCAACAACGCCAGCAGGTAACTGACCATCCGCAAGTCGTCCTCGGACTGCGCGCGCACAGTCTGCGCCTGACACCGGAGCAGTCCGGCGCCTTGCCCATAGAGACCGAAGTCGACCTCTCTGAAATCAGCGGCTCCGAAACCTATGCCCACCTGCACCGCGGTGACTTGTCGCTGGTGGCGCAACTCGGTGGCGTGCATTCGCTCGACATCGGCGCGCGCTGCACGGTCTATTTCAGGCCCGATGACCTGTTCATTTTCGACCCCGACGGTGCCTTGCTGTTTGCGCCGGCCCAGCCAACGGCAGGAGCGTAACCATGGCCCGCATCGAATTACAGGAACTGGCCCACGCCTATCTGCCGGACCCGCAAAAGCCTAGCGATTACGCCTTGCGCCCGATGACAATGACCTGGGACGACGGCGGCGCGTATGCGCTGCTGGGCCCGTCGGGCTGCGGCAAGACCACGCTGCTCAACATCATTTCAGGACTGGTCAAACCCTCGCATGGCAAGGTGCTGTTCGATGGCAAGGACGTCACGCAACTGCCACCGGAAGCGCGCAACATCGCGCAGGTATTCCAGTTCCCGGTGATCTACGACACGATGACCGTGTATGACAATCTGGCTTTTCCGCTGCGTAATCGCGGCTGGAAAGAAGCCGCCATCCGCGAGCGCGTGCTGCACATCGCCGACATGCTGGAACTGACGCCGGACCTCAAGCATCGCGCGGCCGGACTGGCCGTCGATGCCAAGCAAAAAATTTCGCTCGGACGCGGACTGGTGCGTCCCGATGTCGCCGCCGTGCTGTTCGATGAACCGCTCACCGTCATCGACCCGCACCTGAAATGGCTGCTGCGCCGCAAGCTCAAAGAGATTCATCACGAGCTCAAGCTCTCGCTGATCTACGTCACGCATGATCAGGTCGAGGCACTGACCTTTGCCGATCAGGTGGTCGTGATGACGCAAGGCGAAGTGGTGCAGATCGGCTCGGCGCAAGACCTGTTCGAGCAACCCGATCACACCTTCGTCGCCTACTTCATCGGCAACCCCGGCATGAACCTGCTGCGCTGCGAAGTCAGCGATGGCCACGCACTGCTGGCCGGTAACCGCCTGCCTTTGCCAGCGACGGTGCAAGCCCGGCTGGCACAGACGCCGGGAAAAACTACCGTCGGCATCCGTCCGGAATTTGTCGAATGCCTGGACGCGCCACGCGCCGGTGCGCTGTCTGCCACGGTGCGCTCGATGCGCAACCTCGGCACCCATTTCCTGGCCGAGTTCGCACTCGGTCAAGAAATCATCGCGGCCAAATTACCGGTCAGCGCAGGTCAGGCCGGGGCTCCGGCATGGCTGGTATTTCCGCCGCAGCGCACGCTGTTTTACGTCAACGACAAACGGGTGGCCTGACATGAAAAGCTATAACAACCGCGCCTGGCTGCTGGTCCTGCCGGTGCTGATCTGCGTGGCGTTTTCGGCCATCCTGCCGCTGATGACGGTGGTCAATTATTCGGTACAGGACATCCTCAGTCCGACCCGCAGCGTCTTCGTCGGGACCGAGTGGTTCAAGATCATCATGCAGGACGAAGAACTGCACGGCGCGCTGCTGCGCCAGATCATTTTTTCGCTGTCGGTGCTGGCCATCGAATTGCCGCTCGGCGTGCTGATCGCGCTGACCATGCCGGCCACCGGCTGGCGCGCTTCGCTCGCGCTGGTGCTGATCGCCCTGCCCCTGCTGATCCCATGGAACGTGGTCGGCACCATCTGGCAAATTTTTGCGCGCAGCGATATCGGCTTGCTCGGCGTGGTCGTGAACCAGCTTGGCATCGAGTACAACTACACCGGCAATTCGATGGATGCGTGGGTCACGGTGCTGGTGATGGATGTCTGGCACTGGACGCCGCTGGTGGTGCTGCTCGGCTATGCCGGACTGCGCTCTATCCCGGATGCCTACTACCAGGCCGCGCGCATCGATGGCGCGTCGCGCTGGGCGGTGTTCCGCTATATCCAGCTGCCCAAAATGCGCAACGTGCTGATGATCGGCGTGCTGCTGCGCTTCATGGACAGCTTCATGATCTACACCGAACCGTTCGTGCTGACCGGCGGCGGACCGGGCAATGCGACCACCTTCCTGTCGCAATACCTGACCCAGAAAGCGGTCGGCCAGTTCGATCTCGGACCAGCGGCAGCCTTTTCGCTGATCTACTTTTTCATCATCCTGCTGTTTTGCTTCGTGCTTTACAACTGGATGCAGCGTGCCGGCACCGGAGATAAAACATGATGAACAAGCGTTTTAGTGGCGCCATGCTGGCGTTCTACCTGCTGCTGTCGCTGCTGCCGATTTACTGGATGCTCAACATGTCCCTCAAGTCCAACGACGAGATCGTTGGCGTGATGACACTGTGGCCGACCGACCTGACGCTGGGGAACTACAAGACCATCTTTACCGATTCGTCCTGGTACAGCGGCTACATCAATTCGATCAGCTACGTGCTGATGAACATGGTGATGTCGGTGGCGGTGGCCTTGCCGGCGGCGTATGCGTTTTCGCGCTACTCGTTTTTGGGTGACAAGCATCTGTTCTTCTGGTTGCTGACCAACCGGATGACGCCACCGGCAGTGTTCCTGCTGCCGTTCTTCCAGCTGTATTCGACGGTCGGCCTGATGGATACGTATCTGGCCGTGGCACTGGCGCACATGCTGTTCAATGTGCCGCTGGCGGTCTGGATCCTGGAAGGCTTCATGTCCGGTGTGCCGAAAGAAATTGATGAAACCGCGTACATCGACGGCTACAGTTTTCCGCGTTTTTTCCTGCGGATTTTCCTGCCGCTGATCAAGTCCGGCGTCGGCGTGACGATGTTCTTCTGCTTCATGTTCAGCTGGGTCGAACTGCTGCTGGCACGCACGCTGACCTCGATCGATGCCAAGCCGATCGCCGCCATCATGACGCGCACGGTCTCGGCCTCCGGCATGGACTGGGGCACGCTGGCAGCGGCCGGCATGCTGACCATCGTGCCGGGCGCGCTGGTGATCTGGTTCGTGCGGCACTACATCGCCAAGGGTTTTGCGATGGGGAGGGTTTGACATGGAAAACTTATTTGGATGGATGGAGTGGACCACGCCGGTGGCGATTTTCTTTGTCTCGGTGGGCCTGATGCTGGCCGGGATGACGATCTGGGAACTCAAGTCGCCGACCATTGAACGCAAGGGCTTCATTCCGATGATCACGACGCGCGGCGACCGGCTGTTCATCGGCTTGCTGACCGCCGCCTATATCAACCTCGGCTGGACCGCGCTGACCACGGGCGCGCAATGGCCGGGGACCGTGCTGAGTTTTATCGTGTTGTTGATCGTGATGCGCTGGGGCTGACCTGCGGGTCGGCTGCTGCATCAACGCTTGCCGTCGCCTTCGCCTGCGGCTGGTGGAACAAGTCAGGCGAGGATTCAATTGGAGACAGAAATGAAAATAAAATTAACGGCCGTCGCGATCGCGGCGATGCTGATCAGCGGTTCCTCATGGGCCGACATGAAGGCAGCAGAATCCTGGGTGGACAAGGAATTCCAGCCCTCGACGCTGAGCAAAAAACAGCAGCTAGAAGAAATGAAATGGTTCATCGACGCCGCCGCCAAACTCAAGGCCAAGGGCGTCAATGAAATCAATGTGGTCTCGGAAACCATCGACACCCATGTCTATGAATCCAAAGTACTGGCCAAGGCCTTCGAGGAAATCACCGGCATCAAGGTCAACCACGATGTGATCCAGGAAGGCGACGTGGTGGAAAAAATGCAGACCTCGCTGCAATCGGGCAAATCGATTTATGACGGCTGGGTCAATGACTCGGACTTGATCGGCACCCATTACCGCTATGGCCAGACCATCCCTTTGACCGATTACATGGCCGGTACCGGCAAGGCTTACACCAATCCGGGCCTGGACCTGAAGGACTTCATCGGCACCAGTTTCACGACTGCGCCGGACGGCAAGATGTACCAGCTGCCGGACCAGCAATTCGCCAACCTGTACTGGTTCCGTGCCGACTGGTTTGCGCGCAAGGATTTGCAGGCCAAGTTCAAGGCCAAGTACGGCTATGAGCTCGGCGTACCGCAAAACTGGTCGGCCTACGAAGACATTGCGGCCTTCTTCACCAACGACGTGAAAGAACTCGACGGCCACAAAGTGTATGGCCACATGGACTATGGCAAAAAAGATCCGTCGCTGGGCTGGCGCTTCACCGATGCCTGGCTGTCGATGGCAGGCGCTGCCGACAAGGGCATCCCGAACGGCATGCCGATCGATGAATGGGGCATCCGTGTCGCCGATGACAAGTGCACGCCGGTCGGTGCCTCGATGTCGCGCGGTGGTGCGACCAATTCGCCGGCGGCCGTGTATGCGCTGACCAAGTACATCGAATGGATGAAAAAATACGCTCCGCCTATCGCCAGCGGCATGACCTTTTCGGAATCCGGTCCGGTGCCTGGCCAAGGTGAAATCGCCCAGCAGATTTTCTGGTACACCGGCTTCACCGCACCCATGACCAAGTCCGAAGCAGTCAGCAATGCGGATGGTTCGCCGAAGTGGCGCATGGCACCGGGTCCGCATGGTCCGTACTGGAAAGACGGCATGCAGAACGGTTATCAGGATGTCGGTTCGTGGACCTTCCTGAAGACCACGCCGCCGGATCGCATGAGTGCCGCCTGGCTGTATGCGCAGTTCGTCAACGCCAAGACGGTCTCGCTGAAAAAATCGATAGTCGGCGTGACCTTCGTGCGCGACTCGGATATCCGCAGCGAGTACTTCACCAAGAATGCCGGCAAGTACGGTGGCTTGATCGAGTTCTATCGCAGCCCTGCCCGCGTGGCGTGGACACCGACCGGCAACAACGTGCCGGACTATCCGAAGATGGCGCAGCTGTGGTGGAAAAATGTGGCGGTCGCCCTCAGCGGCGAGAAAACCCCGCAAGCCGCGATGGATAACCTGGCCGAAGAAATGGACCGCATCATGGCCCGTCTGGAACGTGCCGGCATGGCCCATTGCGCACCGAAGCTCAATCCGAAAGTCGATCCGGCCAAGTATCTGTCGGACAGCCACGCGCCATGGAAAAAACTGGCCAATGAAAAGCCAAAAGGCGAAACCATCGCCTACGAGAAGTTGCTGCAAGCGTGGAAAGAAGGTCGCGTGAAGTAACTGTGCAAGGAGGTCGTCCGGTGCACGCCGGACGACCTCGCCGTCATTCCCGCCCGGGCATGACCACTGCAATACCGATTACAGACAGGCTCGCATGAAACCCGAATTCATCCTCGCCATCGATCAAGGGACCACCAGTTCCCGCGCCATCCTGTTCGACCATGCCGGCAAATTGTGCGGTATGGCGCAACAGGAATTCCGCCAGATTTTTCCGCAACCCGGCTGGGTCGAACACGACGCCAACACGCTCTGGGAAACGCAACTGGCCGTGATGCAGCAAGTCATGGCCGAGAATCATGTCAGCGCTGACCGCATCGCCGCCATCGGCATCACCAACCAGCGCGAAACCACGGTGGTCTGGGACCGCAAGACCGGCGAACCGATCGCCAATGCCATCGTCTGGCAAGACCGCCGTAATGCTGCCCTGTGCGAAAAACTGCAGGCCGAGGGCAAGGCCGGGATTTTTCAGCACAAGACCGGACTGGTTCTGGATGCCTATTTTTCAGGCACCAAGCTGACCTGGCTGCTCGACAACGTCCCCGGTGCGCGCGCCCGCGCCGAACGTGGCGAACTGGCCTTCGGCACCGTCGACAGCTGGCTGGTCTACAAGCTCAGCGGCGAACACGTGACCGATACCAGCAATGCCTCGCGCACGCTGCTGTTCAACATCCGCACCCAGCAATGGGATGACCAGTTGCTGGCATTGCTGAACATCCCGCGCAACATGCTGCCGACCGTGATGCCCAGCAGCGGCGTTGTCGCCACCACCCGCGCCGACCTGCTCGGTGCCGCGATCCCGATTGCCGGCATCGCCGGTGACCAGCAAGCCGCTACCTTCGGCCAGGCCTGCCATCAACCGGGCATGGCAAAAAATACCTATGGCACCGGCTGCTTCATGCTGATGAACATCGGCCAGGAAGTCATTTCGTCGCACAACAATTTGCTGACCACGATAGGCTGGACCTGTGGCGACAGCTTGCCGGGCAGGACCGACTACATGCTCGAAGGCAGCGTCTTCATGGCCGGCGCCACCGTGCAGTGGCTGCGCGACGGGCTGGGCATCATCAAGCATTCGTGCGAAGTCGAAGCGCTCGCGGCCAGCGTGCCGGACACCGGTGGCGTGATGTTCGTGCCGGCCTTCTCGGGCCTGGGCGCGCCCTACTGGGATGCCCATGCGCGCGGCACCATCGTCGGCATGACGCGCGGCAGTACCAGCGCGCACATCGCCCGCGCCGCGCTCGACAGCATCGCTTACCAGAGCGTCGATGTTCTTGAGGCGATGCAGAAAGATGCGCTGATCGCGCTGACTGAATTGCGTGTCGACGGCGGCGCGTCGTGCAATGACTTGCTGATGCAATTCCAGGCCGACATCCTCGGCGTGCCGGTGGTCAGGCCGGTAGTTACCGAGACCACGGCGCTGGGTGCCGCGTATCTGGCAGGACTGGCGGTCGGCTTCTGGGACTCGCAGGAAGAAATCGCCGCGCACTGGCAAATGGAGCGCCGCTTCGAACCGGCGATGGGCAGTGACGAGCGCAACGAGCGCTTGCGGCTGTGGCGGCGGGCGGTGGAGCGCTCGCGGGATTGGGACGAATAAGCGGGTACGGGACCGGAGTGGAACTCTTTCGCGTGCGGCACGACTCACCGGCGGTCAGGAATCCATCCTGCCGCCCGCTAATCCGCCCGAAGGAAAAAATGAAATCCCGTTCGTTACTCCATGTCGTCTCATCGTGTTTTTGCGCGAACACTCTGCCCCCGGTTCAGGAGCAACCATCCTGCAAAGCGCCGCCGGCGGCACCGCCGTTACCTTCGTCACAAGCAGCACGA
>AEPR01000217.1 GCA_000195205.2 Oxalobacteraceae bacterium IMCC9480
ACCATTCATTTTTTCTGCGGTAAAACGAATTTTATCGGTGGGTTTGACTTTTTCCAACATGGCCGAATCCTTAACCCGAAACACCATCGTCATGCCCGGCATGCCAAGGTTAACCAACGGGCCGTGCTTGATAGTAATTCTTCCGGTACTTTTATCGATTTTTTGAACTTCTCCTTCAGACATAGGATTCGTGTCCGACGTCGGTTTGGTAATAACAGAAGCGGCAGCGGCCGTCGTGCTGGCGTCGGTGGCCGTTTGTGCTACCGCAAAGGATGTTGAGAGTGCCATGAGCAGCGCGGTGGCGAGTAGAGAAATTGGTTTCATGATGAGTTCCTTTTTGGCAATGTGTGTTGTGGGGGATGTAGGCCGGAGCCCCCGAAAATTGTGTCATCACAAATCTAGCCCGGATAGGTCGATGGGCTTCGCCCCAACCGGCGGAGTTTGTCTAAATCAGTTGGCGGGAGACGTCCGTTTATAACAGACGCGACTAGACCTTGTTGCTAGTCTCTCCGTTCCGGCCAAACCAGACACAGAAACTAGTGTCGGGTTGAACTGGTGAACGAAAAATGGTGGGGCAAGAGGTTTCCCGACACTTCAAAATCGGCGTAAATTCGCCCAACGGAATTGTCGAGGGTTCCGGCGTACATCACCTACCTAGTCTGAATTTTGCAAAAAAAAGGGAAGAATGACGTGAGTGATTGATAAACGTGAGTTATCTAGAAACAAAATCGCCGATATAAACGCCACCCATGCCTGACACAAATATCTCCCTGGAGTTACTCCGTTTTTTCTCTTCTGTCGTGTTAGACAAACCTGCGTGCCAATCATGTAGATCATGTAGACTACCGGTTGTTTAATTTGGATCTATCCCCCAAGTAAGTACGGTCTTTAAATTGAAGTTCAACAAAATTCAAATAGGCGCGCGCGCCCTGGAATATGAGCTTTGCGCTTGTCGATTTTTTCAATCAGTCCAAGTTAATGACAACGACCGCCCCAGTTTCTATTTGCTTGTCGGCTTTTTGTTCAAAACAGACCAAAGTCGATATAAAAAACGCATTGCCAACACGGCATTCGATGACAATCTCAGACATTAACGTTCAGGCAATCAATATGTTGAGAGCTCTTAAAGCATCGCTGAACAGTCCGCATGCAGTACTAGAACGCCGATTGAATTTGCACGACCCGAACATGTCAATCGCCAACTACTGGCAGCCTACTCAATGGTTATTTTGCTTCTCCGCCACGTTTGAAATCCGACTGAAGGCAGTACGCTCCTGGCGCATCCCCGGGCTTCATTACGGACAGCCCCAAAAAGCGCCGCGACTGCGTCAAGACCTGCTGGTATTGGGTGATGCCGGGACGACCATCACTGCCTTGCCTAGCAATGTGGAGCTAATAGCCAATTTGATGTCGTCCTTTTCCGGTAGATACGGTGGCTGGACCGGCAATCTATGGAATACGTTTTGCGCTGCAATAACCGCACGTAGAGAGGGCTCTTCGGAGGGGCGGGACGCCATGCTCTTCGGCCCCAACCAAACCTTAGACGCACCCAGCGAATGTTTTTTTTCACGTCACTTAGCATGGTTCGGCTCCAACCCGGTTGCGTTGCTGCATACCTCGGCATCAGTGCAGAGAGAAGTCGGGACTAACTACGCAGTATTTCTGGCTCACGGATGAGTAGCGCTGCCGACACAATGCTTCCTTGGGCAGGAGGCCCCTACAGCATCAAGCGCCATGGCACCAGTTTGACTGTGTGCGAAACCGAGCCAGTCCAAGCGCCCGGCTGCATTCAGGCGCACGGAGTTTTGCTGACGGTACGTCGCGCGGACTTGACGATCCTGCAGGTCAGCGAAAATAGTGCTGATTTCCTTGGGAAAGCCCCTGAGCAACTTCTTGGCAAGCCATTACGTTCCCTGTTCGATGTGCGGCAGGAGGAGCGCTTGCTGGAAATGTTGGCAACAGATTCTATCGAGCGTAATGCCTTGTTTGCTTTTACCTTGGCGGTGAACGGCAACGGGCCTCCGCTCGATGTTAGCGTGCACACCACCAACGGCGTCGTTGTGCTTGAATGTGAGGCAACTGGCCGCAGCGTCAGTCATCTGGCACACCCGGATGGTGATTTTTTCACGCTGGTTCGAGCGGCGGTGAGCAGGCTGCAAAACATCACCGGGCTACTTAACTACTGCAACCGGGTTGCGCACGAAGTGCGCACTATTACAGGGCTCGACCGTGTAATGGTTTACCGTTTTCATGCAGACATGCACGGCGAGGTAGTGGCTGAGAGCAAGCTCGATGAGCTTGCACCATGGTTGGGGTTGCACTATCCGGAAGCAGATATTCCCAAGCAGGCGCGCGATTTGTACAAGCGCATCTGGATTCGCCCGGTACCAAACGCTGCTGGCCCGCTGGTGGAAATGGTGCCGTTGGCGGAACCAGACAGCGGCCAGCCGTTGGATATGACGCACTGTACATTGCGCGGTGCGTCGGTGATGTACACCGAATATCTCGCCAATATGAATGTGGCCGCATCGCTAACGATGCCAATCTTGATCGACGGCGAACTGTGGGGCTTGATCGCCTGCCACAACCAGTCACCAACTACGTTTCCGCACCAAGTGCGCGGCGCCTGCGAGTTACTGGCGCAGGTAGCGTCCTTGCAGCTAAAGTCCAGTGATTCCATCGAACAAATGGCTTACCGCTTGAAGATTGAGCAAATTCATCAGAAGTTGGTGATGAAAGCGGCACGGGAAGACGATCTGCTAGCGTTATCCGATCGGCAGCCTTCTCTGCGCGATGCGATGGACGTCGAGGGTGCGGCGCTATATCACATGAACCGCTGGTGGTGCGCAGGCAAGACGCCGGACGAGACGCAACTTGATGCCTTATCGGACTGGATCAACCAGCGTCCGGAGTTCGATTCGCTCACCCGGCCGGTCTACGTGACTGACGAGCTAAGTCGTGACTATCCGCCAGCCGCCCAATTCGTCGACGTCGCTAGCGGCGTGCTTGCGGTACAGATTTCGCGCACCCGAAGAGATTCGATCATGTGGTTTCGCACGGAGACGATACGCAAGATCGACTGGGCCGGCAACCCAAACGACAAGCCACTGGTGGCCGGCCCGAACGGCATGCGCCTGACGCCGCGTCGCTCCTTTGAAGTTTTTGTCGAGTCGGTCCGTGCGCGCTCACGGCCGTGGTCGGAGCTGGAAGTCGATTCCGCTTTGCGATTGCGGCTACTGATCATGGATCTCCTAATCGTATCGGGCGAGCGGGTAGCTGATTTGAATGTCGATCTGACGAGTAGCAATGAAGAACTTGATGCATTCGCCTATGTGGCATCGCACGATCTGAAGGAGCCGCTGCGTGGCATACACCGCTATGCGCACCAGTTAATGGAAAATATTGAGGCTTTGGGCAGCGAGCATCGTCAGCGGCTGGAGAGTTTGATGCGACTCACATTGCGCATGGACAGTCTGCTTGACTCGCTACTGCATTATTCCCGCGTCGGCCGTACGGCACTGGAATTTGCGCCGGTAGATCTGAACGAAGTGGTAGACGAAGCTCTAGAAATGGTCGGCGTACGGCCTGATGAAAACACTTGTCATGTCGTCTTCGCCCGGCCATTGCCGACGGTGCTATGCGACATGATAAGAGTACGTGAAATTTTCAGTAACCTCATTAGTAACGCGTTGAAGTACACCGAACGAAAGGTACCGCGCCTCGAGATCGGCTTCATATCTGCGGATGAGATCCATGATCGACCGAATGCGCCTGCTACAGCCAACGGGCATTTCATCTATTTTGTGCGCGACGATGGTATCGGCATCGAAGAGCGCCACTTCGAACAAATTTTTCGTATGTTCAAGCGTCTGCACGGGAGCGACGAATTCGGCGGTGGTGTCGGTGCCGGGCTGACGGTAGT